>JBDTEF010000231.1:0-24252 GCA_039922615.1 Ginsengibacter sp. | reverse complement strand
TAAAAGAAGGTAGCCATTTCAATTTTTGTAGAATAAAGATCAGTGAAATAACACCTACGATTAGCAGCACATATTTTTTTAAAAAGTCTTTCATTATTGAAGTCCTCTTTTTTCAGGTGAAAAATTAATCTTTATATTTTTGTAGCCTAAACCTTTCAAAAAGTTATTGATAAAAACGGCTGAATTCGTTTCCGCAGTAATTAAAATTCCGAGCGATGCTACACTTCCTTTTATTTGATTCTCTGCCTGGCTGGCCAATTGATTTTTTTCCTGGGAGGTAAAATCTGAGCGCCATGGTGAAACATCTTCATAAGCAGTTTTAATATCCTCCGGGTTTATATTAATATACAAAAGAGTAGCATGAGGCAGCAAAAGCGTAATGTTTTCTCCGTCAATTGTAATATCTTTCCCGGTTAATTTAGATAAGTCAATTCCTGCAACCAGGGATGCCTTACAAGTCATTAGTATCTTTCTATCGCCGAATTTATACCAGGTTTTGTCGTCATTCGCTTTGATGATTTTTGTAACTACATATTCAGCGGTGGCCAGGTCGCTCATTTTTTGTAATCCTAAGACCTGCTGCATTTTATCCGGTTCTTTTTTGTGCGAACATTGTGAATTCAACAGGGCAAAACAAGACAGTAAAACCAGCAATCTTAAACGCATGATGCAATTTAAGTAAGTAGAAATAAATCATTAAAGGATATCACTTTTATTTTGTTTTCTTTATTGTTTGGATCAGGGAATCTTAAAGCTGCTTACTTGAATTTATCGAATGATCGAAAGATGCTATAATAGGTTATCAAATTAAAGTCCCTTTAAGGAAATTATTTCCTGATATCTGTCCCAGCGGTGGTTTTCCGGTAAATGCAGTAAGGAATTAAAGACTCTTGCCCGGAAACCCGGATGCCTTGCAAGCTGTGATCTGTCAATATAAAATAAGGTCTATGATTTAAATAAAGTTGTAAGCTCTCAAAACCAAACAAATTTTGTTTTATGGGAGGATTTAGAAAAAACTGCAATTTCTGTTTATGGTTGCACATCGGGGTTTCCCGGCATAGGATTTTTTCCACTTGAATCTAAAAGCGGAAAACCACGCTGAAACACAAAGTCCATAAGTTTATGTGACGTGCTTAAAAAAAGTTTAAATAATATTGCAGTAAATCGTAAAAAACGAGAATAACCATTCATGAAAAAATTTGCTTTGATTGTTGCCGCCGGAAATGGTGTAAGGATGAATTCAGAAATTCCCAAACAATTTATATTAATCAAGCATAAGCCTATATTATATTATACCATTAAATCCTTCATAGATGCATTTGAGGATATAGAAATAATATTGGTTTTGCCAGAGGAGTCCATGGCAATCGGGCAGGAAATAGTAGATGGATATTTCGATAACGCCAAATTCAGGTTTTGTGCAGGAGGCAGAACGAGATTTCACTCTGTTCAAAATGGTCTGCAATTAATAGACGAGGGTCAAGAAAGTATTATTATGGTGCATGACGGTGTAAGATGCTTACTCACGCCCGGTTTAATTCGCAGATGTTACGACGCTGCCAATGAATTTGGTACCGCGATTCCTGTTATTCCATGTAAAGACAGTGTAAGAATGGTAGATGAAAACAATGAGAATACCATTATCGACAGGAATAATTTGCGCCTGGTACAAACACCCCAGACTTTTCACCATAAAATATTGCAAACTGCTTTTAAGATAGATTATAAGGACCAGTTTACAGATGAAGCGAGCGTTGTAGAAGCATTTGGAATCAAGTTGAATCTTATAGCAGGTGAGGAATACAATATTAAAATGACTACGCCAATAGACCTGGAAATTGCTAAAATTTTATTGGCGGAATAATCTTGCTATTGCTGATAACCTATTGACTTTAATGCCAGCAAAATTTTCCTGTGTAGCGCCAAAACTTTTATAGAAAAAAGCAAGACTGCTGATACTACTACCTTCGAAATCCAGTAAAAGATCTTTCCCCGAATACTCCTTTATGAAATAATCGATCATTAAATGGGAAGCACCGGAAGTGCGTCCATCAGGATGGTTACCAACAAGAATATAATATGCCCGCGAATGAGAAAATATGAAGGCACAGGATGCCATTAATTGATTTCGTTTTGAAAAAACGCCAAGTGTACAGGCACTATTTTTATTTTTTAAATGGGTAAAAGCTTCTAAGAAATTGGTGTAATCCAAATCAGATAAGTTGCTGAATTGTTGAGATTGCGCTTTAGCCAGGCCAATCACATCCTCTAACGGAATATCTTTTTTTACATAATTTTCCTGTTTGATTGCTCTTTTTATATTACGTAAGTGGCTCTGGGCGTAGTTCTTTGATAAATTTTCATAGGAATTATTTAGTGGCAATACAAAGTTGCTCCGTTCATATATAGGATATTCTTCAATCAGAAACAGGTTCGATTTATTCAAATAAAAATCCCAGTATTTAAATTTTTTAGGGACACTTTCCAGGAAAGATCGTACAATTTCTTTTGAAATATTATTTCCAAAAATACCTAATTGTGCACAAAAAGGTGGTTGATACAAATAGGAAATTCCATACTTACGATTCCACGCCAATGGCATAATTTGTTCATAATCTCCCGCTACTAATGCATCCCACTTTTTGCTCATGGCATCTAAATAAAATGAATAAGCATATACAAGCCCATTATCTGAATTTTCAAGACACTTATCCCACTTTTCTTTGTCTATTTCCTCTTGCTTAATATACTTTATCATACTCATTTTTTGCAGGTCAGAGGTGTTACATCTATCTCCAATCAACCATATCACCAATCACATCTCACATTTCACTCATTCATTATTCATCATTCAACATTCATTACAACCCCGGCACATCTAAAATCTTTGACAATTTAAAATTTTGAATATCTATACTAAATGAAATATTCTTCAAAAACCGGTTGCCCTCTATAGAAGATTTAAAATAGTTGCTATACACTTTGCTGTATAAAAGCGGTACGTATACATTCACAAGATCTTTAAATAAAGAAATTTGAAATCCTGCGTCATAAATGAATTTGCCGGTTGGAGCATCTTTTTGCCAGGCTTCAGCATAAGTGCCAGCATCGAAAAATAATTTTAGCGGTATTTTGAAAGGTAATACCTGCAAGGGATTCAGCGTCGGCGGAATGTCAGTTTTTAAATTTAAAGCAGCCAGCCAATTATCTGTTTTACCGATTTTATTATACAAAAAATCAGTGTGTACTTTAAAGCCGCCATCCCTGATCATTATTTGTTGAGATGGTGCCTTTTCATATTCATTCCTGCCGGCAAAATAATTGCTGTACGTGTAATCGTCTTCGCCATTCGGCGCACTCATATTTAATTGATAACGTCTCGTATTGAATTGTTTCGTCAGGGTTTTATCACCTAAATAAATAAATTTTCCGGCAAACAACCTGGCATTCATTCCTCCACCGTTTGGATAATTAAAAAAATATTTTCCGGTAAACGCAAAACGAACAAAATCTTCAGCTTGTTCTGCAATTATATTTGCTGAATAAGGATAGAGTACCCTGTTATTATCTAAGTTGAAAGTGAGCTGATTTAAATACCTGTTTGATTTTGGATAAGTGATGACCGTAGTTTGCTGAATAGTATCAGTGTTGAACAATAAAGAGGATTCTTCAATAAAATAAGTTTTCCATTGAATGTATTTATTGACCTGGCTTTGGGCATTTTTATTTCGGAATGTAAGTTTTAATGATGGGACCAACTTCGAAAATCCTATAAAATTTTCCATGCCAGTAGAGTCTGTATATTCATTCATAGAAAAGGATTCTCCACTCAATGATATTTCCGCTTTCCTGATAGATCCATAACTCATTAAATTATACCCTGCTCTTGCCAGTCCCGTAAATCTTTTGCTTCCCGTAGCATACATTGGTGCTAATAAAAAATGAAAATCAGGTTCAGGAAGCGTGTAATTATGTATCAATGCGCCCAACATGATTTTATCATAATAATTGGCACCAACAGCTGGTGATAAAAAAACATAATTATACTTTCCGGTTTCCTTCAAACTGAATAAGAAAGCTGGTTTGATTGTTTTTTTGGGTTGTTCCTCCAAAAATCCTTTTTTATCTAATAAATCAAAAATAGGTTCGACATTTTTATCACTTTCTTTTTGGAATACTTGTTCAAAATCCTTCGGATAAGGATGTTTAAATTTCCATTGCTCATAATAAACCTTCATGGTACTATCAAAGGATAGCCTTCCCATATAATTTTCTAATTTCTTCATCCATAGGCTGGATTTATAATAAGCAATTATGCCATAATTATTTTCAGAAAAATTTTGTGATGTTGTATTGATTGGCTGATCAGTTTTATTAGCTATTGCCAGCCGATAGGTGAAATCACTAAAATCCCTGGGTAATCTTTTTTTGAAAAAGCCTTTTGTATCCTCATTATGTTCATGTCCGGGATTTAATTGAGCATAACGGTCGTCATAATATGTATTGATACCTTCATCCATCCAGGGGAAATCCCTTTCATTGGTTGCCAGAATTCCCTGGTTCCAATTGTGTCCGATCTCATGCTCTATTGTCATTTCAAGTTCTCTTTCGCTACCTGGGGGAGAAATGCTGGTGATGGTTGGATACTCCATTCCACCTGCAAAGCCCATTTTAGCTTCTACAGCGGTAGCGGTGTTGTAAGGATATTCACCCAAAAATGTGCTTCGGCTTAGAATTGATTTCTTTATATAGGAAATACTATTTTTCCAAATGTCTTTGCCTTCGGGAGTAAAATATGCGGCGACGTTGATGACTTTTCCGGATTTTAATTGTAGCGTATCCTGCTTTATAATAAAATTCTTATCGGCAAACCAGGCAAAGTCATGAACATTTTTTTGTGAATAAAAATACGTGCTTGTATTTTTTGCAGTCTCCAAACCCATGCCTGTACTATTGGTGCTATCGCTGGCATTATCTTTTAATTGCCCTGTTGCAGCGACTTTATATTTATTTGGTACAGTTATTTCTACATTATAATCACCAAAATCGCTGAAATATTCTCCCTGGTCAAGGTAAGGCATGGTATGCCAACCGTTACGATCATAAACTGCCGGCTTTGGATACCATTGTGTAATTTGATAAGTGTTATCAATATAACCTCCACGTGAAAAATTGTAAGGAATTTTTACCTGGAATGGTGTAGTTATTTTTATGGTTTTACCTGGTGGTAGGGGAGCAGGTAAATTTAATCTAACCACATCTATATAGAGAGAATGGTCTGTCAGGCTTGCAGTTACATTATTTACTTTAAAATCAAGGCGATTGATATATCCCCGTTTTTCTTCACTACTGAAATAAAAGTCTGATCTGTTTAATTGCAACAATTGCTCACTAAATGCGGTGCGGTCATTTTTATAGGCGTTTGGCCAAAGATGAAACCAAATATAATAAAGTGTATCAGGAGAATTATTAGTATAGTCTATTACTTCAAAAGCCTGCAACTTATTATTGACATCATCGAGAACAACTTCAATTTTAAAATTTGTTTGTTGTTGGAAATAGGGTTTTTCTATTTGACAAAAAACAGGGTTAGCGTTAAGGATGAATAAGAAGAAAATTAGTTTTTTCAATTCAAATACTTTGTTCAAAAATAAGCGGATTAGTTGGTAATTTTTATTGATACTAAAATGATACTTTCAGCTTAATTAAAAAAAGGAATATTTTGTTTCAGCCATAATAGAGCAGTCTCTTTGTTTTCCCGTTGAAAAGTATAAGATTTAAATGTATTCCTTAATTCAATTGGGAAGATTTGAAATAAAGATTTTTTTAATATGTCTTTTACGTTAATTTTTTAATCCAATGCAGCTATTAAACCTCATTCGTTGCCTTGCGTTTATTAACAAATACTTTGCGCTTAAATAATAATTTGCTTTCTTTGCGCGATAAAAAACAAATAAAATATGAATCTTAAAAGAATTCTACCATTACTTATTGCTATTCTTCTTGCACCGTTTCTAATGAATGCCCAGGTAACTACAGGAACTATAGTGGGGAATGTAACTTCAGATGATGGACAATCACTTCCCGGAGCTACCATTACAGCTATACACATGCCTACGGGTTCAAAGTATAATACTGTGGTGCAAAATAACGGTCAATTTACAATTCCCAATGTAAGAATTGGCGGCCCTTACACCATTGAAATTCAATCTTCGGGACACACTAACAAGGAATTTAAGGATATATATGTATCGCTTGGTTCTCCATTGAGTTTAGATGTCACTTTGAACAGGACTTCTACTGAACTATCCACAGTGGTTGTCACTGCTAATGCAAAAGGTAATGTAATAAGTTCCGACAGATCAGGAACTTCTACTTATATTTCTAAAAAACAATTAGAGAATCTTCCATCTATTAATCGTAGCGTACAAGACTTTGCACGACTCACTCCCCAGGTAAAAGCTGGAACAGCCGGAAATGATGGCTCAAGTACTGGATTGTCCTTTGCTGGACAAAGCAATCGGTTCAACCAATTCTCAATAGATGGTGCAAATGCAAGTGATGCTTTTGGATTAGGATCTTCGGGTACCAATGGTGGACAAGCGAATATTAACCCGATTTCTATGGAAACTATCCAGGAAATACAGGTTGTGCTTTCTCCTTATGATGTATCCCAGGGAGGTTTTACAGGTGGTGGTATTAATGCGGTTACCAAAAGTGGAACTAATAAATTTCATGGCTCTGTATTTGGCCAGTACCAGGATGCAACTTTGGTAGGTAAAAGTGTAAGAACCAATGATGAAAAAACGGCCGGTATTGAGAGAATTCCTTATGGTAAGTTTAAAAATCAAACATTTGGTGCAAGCATAGGCGGCCCGATCATTAAAAATAAATTATTTTTCTTTGCAAGCGCTGAAAGATATGAAAAGACAAGACCTGTTGATTTTGATCCTACTCAGGCTGGTTCTGGTTCCCTGGTAAGCGTGGATACTTTGCAGAAAATCAAAGATTTCATGCAGAAGACGTATAACTTCGATCTTGGTTCTTTTGGGGCCATTAATAATAAAAATGAATCTACTTCTTTTTTCGGAAGAATAGATTGGAACATAAGCGACAAGCACAGACTAACGATCAGGCATAATTACGTGAATGGTAGTAACCAAATCAGGAGTCGTTCAGCAACTTCGCCATTGTTTGAAAACACCGGATATAAATTTACTGACGTTTCTAATTCTTCCGTTTTGGAATTAAACAGTACTTTTAATTCGTCTGCTTCTAATGTATTAAGGCTTACTTATAATGTGATCAGAGATTCAAGGTCTGGTCCTCAGGCACCTAATCTTTCTATTACGAATTTTGATAACACTTTTAAAGTTAATAATACTTTCAATTTGGGATCAGAATATTCAAGTGCTGTTAATGCTTTGAACCAGGATGTTTTTTCAATCACTGATAACTTTACTCTCTACAAAGGATCTCATACATTGACTTTTGGAACCAACAACGAATTCTTTAAAAGTGAAAACTTTTTCCTTCAGGGATTTTATGGTGCTTACACATATAACTTAGGTGGAAGTTCATCAATGAATATCACTAACTGGATGAACAATACAGGTATGACACAATACCAGGTTGGTTATTCTACTTCCGGCAGGGGTGATAAAGCAGTTGCTGCTTTAAAAGCTGCTCAATTTTCTGTTTATGGACAAGACGTTTGGTCTATTACTCCTAAATTTAAATTGACTTATGGGTTACGGATTGATTTGCCTTATATTGCTAATAAGCCTGCAGAAAATCCATTATTCAATACAGACTTTGCTGCCAAAGATGTAAGAACAAATCAAATGCCTGATAGAAAATTGATGTATTCTCCCAGAGCAGGTTTTAACTGGGATGTTGAAGGAGATTCAAAAATGCAGATTCGTGGTGGTTTGGGTTTATTTACCGGAAGAATTCCATTTGTTTGGATTTCAAATCAAATGAGTAATACGGGTATTTCAACTAAGAACTTGTCTTATAATGCTGCAGCCATTGCTACCAATAATATTACATATCAATTTGATCCTAAAGATGCCCAATTGGGTGCTTTCATTCCTGGATCTACTTCTCCGGCACCTACCGTTATTAATGTAATTGATAAGAACTTTAAATTTCCTCAGGTATTCAGAACTAACCTGGGTGTTGATAAAAAGTTGGGAGCTGGTTTTATAGGTACTTTAGAGGTGATCTATACGAAAACGATTAATAATCCTTTATTTACAAATATTAATTTGAGTGAAAATGGTGATGATAAAGTAACCATTGGTTCTACCGTGCGTCCGCATTGGAAAGGTTATGTTGATCCAAACTTTACCCAGGTTATAAAAATGGAAAACACCAGTAAAGGCGCATCTTTTAACTTTACTGCACAGATTCAGAAACCATTTACTAAAGGATGGGGTACTTCCATCGCTTATAACTATGGTTTAGCAAGTTCATTAAATGATCTGCCTTCATCAGTTGCTTTGTCAAACTGGAGAGGAGCTCAATCGGTTAATGGCTTGAATAATTTAGAATTAAGTAATTCAAATTTTAATGCAGGTTCAAGGGTTTCAGGATATATCAGCAAAGAATTTAAATATTTTGGAAATTTAGCTACTACGCTTACCTTGTTTTACAATGGTTCATCTGGTCAGAATTTGACTTATGTGTACTCCAGGGTAAGTGGTAATAGTGTTACAGGTGATGATGCAGGTGGTGGTTTTCAATCTTTAGCCTATGTTCCATCTTCATTGAAGGATGCAAATTTAGCAGATATTAAAAATGGTGCAACAGCATCTCAGCAATGGGCAGATTTCCAGGAAATAGCTAAATCAAATAAATATTTACAGGATAACCTTGGGCAGAACGTAGCTAGAAATGGATCCCGTCTTCCTTGGGAAAATCATTTCGATTTCAGAATTTCTCAGGATTTTGCAGTTAAGAGTTTTAAATTACAGGTGTTCTGTGATGTGTTGAATATCGGAGCTTTGTTCAGCGAAAAGTTTGGTAATTCTTACGGTTACGGTTCTAATCCTGATGGATTTTATCCACTAACTTTTAACTTATTTACACCAGTTATTGGAAACCAAACACAGGATGGAGTTGCCATTACTCCTAACGTGAATAAACCTGCTTTCCAGTTTTTCAAAAATGACTTCACAAAAATCGGAGATGATTACAGACCTTATAGGTTGAATAACTTCACTTCAAGATGGTCATCACAAGTTGGTGTTCGATTAAACTTTTAATAAATCTTTTAGATAATTTCAAACGCCCTGAATTTTTCGGGGCGTTTTTATTTTCTTTAATTTATGGTTGAAAAGTGTGGATGGAATTTATGTTTAGAACAAACTATTCGTCAATTCCCCATAGATCCTATTCTTCATTTGAAATATTTGGCCATAAAATCGTATTCTAGAAATTTTACTTTTTCATTTTCCATGAAGTAGATTCAACATATTATTGCATAAAAATGGACTATTTTGTATTATTGCATATAAATGAAATAATTCACTTTATTGATTAAATACATGATAATTACTTTTATTGCATAAAAGTGAAATAATTTACTTATTAAGAAACTAAATAATTATCTTTGAAAAGGAAAGTAGATCGTTCAGATCAATAAATGCTATAAAATGGTTTGTGTAATCACCGGGGATATTATTAATTCAAAGCATCATGATCCAATAATTTGGATGAAAGCTTTAAAAAGAGAATTGAATAAGGCAGGTATAAGCCCTATGGATTGGGAAATATATAGGGGCGATAGTTTTCAGTTAATACTAAAAAATCCTTCGGATGCGCTATTGTATGCAATTGCCATCAAATCAGCTTTAAAGTCAATTAAGAAGTTAGATGTGCGTATGGCGATCGGAATAGGTGTAGCCACTTTTAGTGCAGAAAAAATAAAAGAATCAAATGGTAGTGCTTTTGTAAATTCAGGAGAAAAATTTGAGTTATTGAAGCAGGAAAAGCTAAACCTTGCTGTAAAAAGCGATTGGCCTGATTTTGACCGCGAAATGAATCTCTATCTAAAACTGAGTTTAATTGCGATGGATAACTGGACTGTAAATGCCGCAAAGACAATCCAGGTAGCCATAGAAAACAGGGAAAAATCCCAGGTTGAATTAGGAGAATTATTAGGCATTAACCAAAGTGCAGTGAGTTCGCGACTCAAAAGAGCTTATTACGAAGAAGTGATGGAAGTAAATGCAATGTTCCAGTCAAAATTAAATGCACTGAAATGATTCTATTAGTCAAATTATTACTGGCACACCTGGTAGGTGATTTCCTGTTACAACCAGGGAGTTGGGTTGCTGCAAAAGAGGATAAAAAACTAAAGGCCTGGCAGTTATATGCTCACGTCATTATTCACTTTCTACTGATCATAGTCCTGGTATGGGATATTCACTTCATTTTATGGGCGTTATTACTTGCCGCACTACATTTAATGATCGACATTTTTAAAATTACCAGGAAAAAGAGTGCGAATAAATCTGTTTACTTTTTTGTGGACCAGGGGCTGCATTTATTGTCAATCTACCTGGTATGGGTATGGTACGGGGGAGTTTCATTGCCATTGTACTTAATAAATGATGTAAGAATACTATCATTAATTACCCTCTTTATTTTCATCACTATTCCGACCTCTATTATCATCAGGGTATCTATTTCAAAATGGACGCCACATACAGAAGATAATTATGATTCCTCACTCCAAAGTGCGGGAAAGTATATCGGAATATTGGAGAGGGTGTTGATCGTGGTATTTATCATCATTGGGCAATGGGAGGGAGTGGGATTTTTACTCGCAGCAAAATCTATCTTTCGCTTTGGCGATCTCAAAGCATCTAAAGATAGAAAACTAACAGAGTATATTTTAATTGGAACATTATTAAGTTTTGGAATGGCCATTTTAAGTGCTTTGGCTTATAAAATCCTTATTGCGAATCTGTAATTAATAAAATTGGCCAATAAAAAGTATCGGAAGAATTTTTATTGCGCTACATGATTACTCAATAAATAGGTAAGATCTATTGCATGTTTTTTTATTTCCTGCACGAAATCATCATCTTCGAACTCTTCTGAAGGATACATGTGTAATTGCATCTGGGGCAAACGTAAAGTGGATTGGATAAGGGCATTGTTTTCATAATGAATATAGGAAAACTGATTTGAAAATAATGCCAGGTCGATATCACTATATTGGTGAGGATTTCCCTTTGCATAGCTGCCAAAAAGAAATATTCTGTCTATAAATAAACCGCTATTATTCGCACTATCAATAAAAATCGAGACAGCTTTTAGGATATCTTTTCTTGTAAGCATTCTTTTAAATTTTTGGCTCCTTTCATTAATTCATCAGTATAAACCTTTGTAGTATATTTGTCAATGAGTCTTTTATAATCTGGGTATCTGCCTTCTATTTGATATTTTTGAATATCATCTATAAATCTACTCTGTTCCTGCATCAGGAATGAATGAAGTATCAGCAATAAGATGTTTTATCTTGAATTCTTGGCGGATGATTATTATTAGGATTTTCTTTTACCCATAATCCCTTGCTTAATTTCTCAATGCATAAATGAACACAAAATAAACAAAAGACAATCTTTTTTTTCATACATAAAGGTTGCTCTTTCCCAGTCATCTGTTGCTGAGTCGAGCCAATAATTAATATGGTCAATTTTTGAAAGCATCGGTATAAAGTTAGCAATATTTGAAGAATTTGTTTTGCCTTTTAAAATAGGAAGACGCTATTCCTCCTTTAAGAAATTTTTATTATATATCTAATTCGTGAAAATTTGTGCAATTCGTGGCAGAATTTTTTTTGAGCTTGGTTAAAGTTAAAAGTCATTACCGTGCTGGCCGATGAATATCTGCAACAATTTACCGATTATTAAGATTGAAAGTACTTTCTGGTAAGAATTAAAAATTCTCTCAAATCTTCCATGAAATAAATCGTTGGCGGGACGCCAACAAATGCAGGAAAAGCTTTTCCCTAAAAATGAAATTCAATAAAAATCGAAAATCTTTATCTTCGCGCTCGTATGGAAAATAAAAAAGAGATAGTAGTAAGTGGCATTCGTCCAACCGGGTTTTTACATCTGGGTAATTACTTCGGCGCTATTAGAAATTTTGTCAGAATGCAGGAAGATTTTGAATGTTTTTTCTTTGTAGCAGATTTACATTCTTTGACTACTCATCCGGATACAAAAGAGCTAAAAGCCAATGTACATCGTGTATTGGCAGAGAATATTGCCTGTGGCCTTGATCCGGAAAAAGCAACATTATATTGCCAGAGCCATGTACATCAAACGGGAGAATTGTATCTCTATCTGAATATGCTCGCCTATAAAGGAGAATTAGAAAAGACAGCTACCTTCAAGGATAAGATACGGCAACATCCGGATAATATCAATGCCGGACTACTAACTTACCCGGTTCTTATGGCAGCAGATATTTTAATTCATCGGGCAAAATATGTACCTGTAGGTAAAGACAAGGAACAGCATCTTGAAATGGCGCGAACATATGTGAACAGGTTTAATCATCGGTATAGCGAAATATTTCCGGAACCAAAAGCATTTAATTACAACCAGGAATTAGTAAAAGTTCCCTCCCTCGATGGCAATGGTAAAATGAGTAAAAGTGTGAACGAGGCCGCTACTTTATTTCTTGCTGATGAAGACAATGCCATTCGGAAAAAAGTAATGAAAGCGAAGACCGATGAAGGTCCCAAAGAATTCAATGCCATAAAACCTGAATATATTGAAAATCTTTTTTTATTGATGAAGCTGGTTAGTGAAGAGGATACCATCCAATTTTTTAATGAAAAATATAATGACTGCGACATTCGATATGGTGATTTAAAAAAACAATTAGCAGAAGATATGGTCAAATTTATTTCCCCCATAAGAAATAAAGTGAATGATATTTTGGACGATAATGATTACCTGAATCGCATCATGAAACAAGGTGCTGAAAAGGCGAAGGCAAGCGCAGAGGCAACAATGGTAAGCGTAAGAGATGCCATTGGCTTGAATTATTTTAAATAATTTAAACCTAAAAAGTGACAATACCCAACCGGGAAATTCTCTTATATTTACACTCTTTCAATAATCAATTTTCAAATCTTACCAGGGCGTATGGCAAAATCCTCTAAACCAAAACACATCGCTATTGCAGGGAATATTGGTGCTGGCAAAACTACACTAACACAGCTTTTAAGCAAACATTATAAATGGATTCCCCAATTTGAAGATGTAGATCACAATCCTTATTTGAATGACTTTTATGAGGAAATGCCACGTTGGAGTTTTAACCTGCAAATTTATTTCTTGAACAGCCGACTGAACCAATTATTGGAAATTCAACATGGTACTGAGACCGTGATCCAGGATAGGACGATTTATGAGGATGCCAATATTTTTGCACCCAATCTTCATGATATGGGACTAATGACTAAAAGAGATTTTGACAATTATTACTCTTTTTTTGAAACCCTTAAATCGATGGTGAAGCCACCGGATCTGCTGATCTATCTGAATGCATCAGTGCCCACGTTAGTCGCACAAATTCAAAAGCGGGGTAGGGAATATGAAGAAAATATCCGCCTTGATTATTTGAAAAAACTGAATGATTATTATAACAAATGGATAGGAACCTATAAAGAAGGCCCATTGTTGATTATAGACGCTGACAAGAATAAATTCGCAGAAAATGACGAGCATCTTGGTGAAATAATTAACCAGGTTGATGCGCAGTTATATGGCCTGTTTTAATAGCAATCCTACCCAATAATTATTTACAAAAGCTGCAAAATTCGTACTGTATTATATCTATGGAACGAAAGTGCTTCCATAGAATTGGCGATTAATAGCTTTTCCCAATGGTACGTTCACTTTTTTATAGGAATTGTTTGCAATCATTGTTACATATTAAATCTTGAATAAGATATTAATAAAAAGAATTAATTTCATTAGCCATTCATTTTCCTGGCTAAATATTTACACCGAACAGACATAAAAAAAGATGCACTTTTGAAATGCATCTTTTTTTTTAAATTTCTGTATAAAATCTAAACCTTTGGAGCAGCTGCCAATATTTCCTCATTCGCATTAGCCGCGAATTTTTCAAAATTCTTCACAAACATTCCTGCCAACTCTTTTGCTTTCAGATCGTATTCTTCTTTATTAGCCCAGGTATTTCGTGGTCTTAATACTTCTGAAGGTACCCCGGGACATTCATTAGGCATCATCATTCCAAAAACAGAATGAGCTTCATATTCTACATTTTCCAGTTTTCCTTCCAAAGCCGCTGTAATCATCGCTCTTGTATATTCTAATTTCATTCTCTGGCCTACACCATAAGGTCCGCCGCTCCAGCCGGTATTTATCATCCAAACATTTACATGGTGTTTTTTCATTTTCTCACCAAACATATCAGCATATTTAGTCGGGTGCAATGGTATGAAGGGTGCGCCGAAACATGCACTGAATGCCGGTTTTGGCTCAGTGACACCTTCTTCTGTGCCAGCAACCTTTGCGGTATATCCACTTATAAACTGGTACATTGCCTGGCCGGGAGTCAATTTACTTATCGGCGGTAAAATCCCATATGCATCTGCTGTCAGAAGAAAAATATTTTTTGGTTGCTTACCCACAGAAGGATGTAATGCATTACTAATATAATCCAGCGGATAACTTACCCTTGTATTTTCAGTAATTTCTTTGCTGGCAAAATCAATTTTATTTGTTCCTTCAATAAAAGTTACGTTTTCTACCAGCGCTCCCGGACGAATGGCATTGTAAATCTCAGGTTCTTTTTCCGGATTAAGATCTATTGTCTTCGCATAACAGCCACCTTCAAAATTGAAGACGGTATCTTCTGTCCAACCGTGTTCATCATCCCCGATTAATTTTCTATTTGGATCGGCGCTCAATGTTGTCTTACCTGTACCACTCAAACCAAAGAAAATAGCTGTGTCGCCATCGTCACCCATATTGGCTGAGCAATGCATACTTAATACGTTCTTATCATGAGGAAGAATAAAATTCAAAATACTAAAAATACCTTTTTTTACTTCACCTGTATAATTTGAACCACCAATCAAAATCATTTTCCTGGTAAAACTTACCATTGTAAAATTTCCCTGGCGAGTGCCATCTACAGCCGGATCTGCTAAAAATGATGGAGCATGAAGGATTGTCCAATCTGCTGAAAAATTACTCAATTCTTTTTCTTCCGGGCGCAAAAACATATTATAGGCGAACAGGTTACCTGAAGGATCTTCATTTATAACCCTCACATTCAGCCGATACTTAGGATCTGCGCATGCATAACAGTCTCTTATCCAGATTTGCTTTGTTTGTAAATGTTTAATTATTTTATGATATAAACCATCAAAATATTTTTCTTCGATTGGCTGGTTAAAATTGTTCCAGTCCACAGAATCAGCAGTGATACTGTCTTTGACAGTAAATTTATCTTTTGGACTACGCCCTGTAAATTTTCCTGTTTTAATTACCAGCGCTCCTGTATCATTTAAAACGCCTTCTTTTCTTTCAAGGCTTTGTTTTACCAATTCATCCGGCGACAATTGATAATAGGTATTTTCCGCAGAAGTTAGACCAAGGGAGTGAAGTAGATTTTTAGGCATAGTAAGCATAGATGGTACTGACATGAAGATTTTTTTGGTTTCGGCAAAGTTAGTATTTCAATCGTTTGCGAAGGGATAAAAAAGTGATAAAAGGACAATTTTTTATTCCAATCTGGTGAATCTTCAATGAGTTGTTATTATTATCGTATGAATAGAAGGTTAATTTTAAATCGTTTATACTTGTTAATCTTAAGGAGATTTGTTTGACTGATTTCAAGCCGGCAAAAAATTCACTGTATCCCAAAGCGAATCATCAATGGCTAATTAACGACATGAAAATGTAAATTTACCATGATGGAAAACCTTTTATAATCTGTATTTTATGGGGAAATATGATCATTTTAAATATGGCAAAAAGGTTCTTTAAAAAGAGGGTATCAGTATTTGCTAAGCGGATGTAAAGATTTTTAATAACGTATATTGCAGCGATTATCTTACTTTGCTGACCCTTATTCACCAATGAGATATTAAACAATTTATATGAAATATTTACCGCTGAATCCCAAAATCTTTATTGAAAATCGGAAACGATTCACAGCTAAGATGGAGAAGAATTCAATCGCGATATTTAACAGCAACGATGAATTGCCAATGAATGGTGATGCTGTTCATTCATTTGTGCAGAGTGCAGACCTGCTTTGGCTTTGCGGAGTTACGCAACAGGATACCATGGTTATTTTGTACCCTGATAATCCCGATCCAAAGTATCGCGAGGTACTAGTATTACTTCGACCCAATGAATTAAAGGAAAAATGGAACGGTCATCTATTGAGAGATAATGAAGGACAAAATATTTCAGGAATTAAAACTATTGTTTGGCTGGATACATTAGAAGGTTTCCTGCAACCATGGATACACGTTGCTGATACCATATATTTAAACACCAATGAAAATGATCGAAAGGCAAATGAAGTTCCTGTGCGTGATTACAGGTATGCAGCTTACATGCGCAACAGGTATCCTTTGCACAATTATCGGAGGAGTGCAAAGATTATGAAAGAATTGCGGGCCATTAAAACACCTTTGGAAGTAGAAGTAATTCAAAAAGCGATTGATATTACTGATGTAACTTTTAGGCGGCTTCTGGGATTTATAAAACCAGGTGTTACTGAATATGAAATTGATGCCGAAATATGGCATTCCTTCTTATCACAAAGGGCAACAGGTCCCGCTTACGGGAATATCATCGCCAGCGGAGATAATGCAAGGATATTGCACTATGTAGAAAATAACCAGGAATGTAAAAGCGGCGATCTGATATTGATGGATTTTGGTGCCGGTTATGGTAATTATAATGCTGATCTGTCCCGTACTGTACCGGTAAATGGAAAATTTACCAAAAGGCAGAAAGAGGTTTACAATGCTTGTCTTCATTTACACCGCTATTGTGCCTCCATTTTGAAACCAGGCATCAGTATCGTTGATTATACTGAAAAGGTAGCTGATGAAGCCACAGTTGTATTTCAAAAAATAGGATTGATATCCAAAGCAGATGTGAAAAATGAGGATCCGGAAAACCGGGCTCATAGAAAATATCTTTATCATGGTATTTCACATCATTTAGGAATAGATGTGCATGATACAGGCACCAAGCATGAGCCGATCAAGGCTGGAATGGTGTTTACAATAGAGCCGGGCATTTATATTGAGGAAGAAAAAATGGGTGTGCGTATTGAAAATAATTTCTGGATAACAAAAAATGGCAACATAGATTTGATGAAAAATATTCCTATAACCGTGGAAGAGATTGAAAAATTGATGGCGATGCAGTCTAAATAGGAAAAAATTCTCTAAAACACTTTTTAAAATTGATCACTTTTCAATTTGAATTAAAATAATGGCAGACATTTCCGGATCTGGCAATATCCGACCTTTATGGATCAGGAGTATTCCAAATCTATTTACGCTTCTTAATCTTTTTTTTGGTGTACTTGCTATTATTGCTGCTTTGCAGACCAATACAATAATAATGTACATTGACCAGGATTATAGCACAAGCTTTAATATTCCTGAAAAACTTTCCCTTGCAGGAATCTTTATTATCATTGCGGCATTCATTGATTTCCTGGATGGTTTTCTGTCCAGGGCATTGAAGGCTTCCAGTGAAATGGGCAAACAATTGGATTCTTTATGCGATGTGGTAAGTTTCGGCGTAGCACCTGCGGTAATAGTGTTTCAGTTGTTAAAATTGAGTTTTGCCAGGGAAGAAAATGGGTTGGAGACTTCAATGATCTGGCTGATGCCTGCCATTATATTGGCTTGTGCCGCAGCTTATCGTTTAGCCAAATTCAACCTGGCTACAGATCAGCAATACTCTTTCAAAGGTGTACCGGTACCCGCAGCCGGTTTATTGGTAGCTTCATTTCCGCTCATTTTACATTTCAATGAGATTGCTTTTATCAACTCAATTATTATTAATAAATGGTTTTTGTATGGTTGCGTGCTTATTCTAAGTTACCTGATGGTTTCTAACATGAATATAATTTCCTTGAAATTTAAAGATTACACGCTAAAAAATAATATTCCTAAAATTGTATTATTGGTAATTGCAATTTTAGCAGCGTTATTTTTGCATTGGGCAGCTATACCTGTTGTGTTCATTTTTTACATTTTAATCTCAGCGATATTTTCAAAAAAAATTCAGTAACAATATGATTTTTACAGCCGAAATAAAAATAATGCCTTTAAAAGAGTTATTGGATCCTCAAGGCAAAGCCGTAATGGGTGGTTTAGATAAGCTCGGAATAAAGGGTATCAATGATGTGCGAATCGGGAAACATATACAATTGACTTTGGAGGCTGACAATGCAGCAGAAGCAAGAAAAATGGCGGAAGAGGCATCTTCAAAATTGTTGGCCAATGCGGTGATGGAGCAATTTACCATCGAGATAATTTAATGCACGCTAGGATTTAATTATTTCCCTAAACTGCATTATGTAAATAACCAGCTAATTATAATATGCTATATCTCGTTCCTTCACCGATTGGAAATCTTGCTGATATTACCTTCAGAGCTGTTGATGTATTGAAAAAGGTAGACCTGATACTGGCAGAAGATACACGGACCTCCGCAAAATTGCTCAGGCATTATGGAATAGAAAAGCCTACAACATCTTATCACCAGCACAACGAACACAAAATAACTGAACATTTGTGTGGTCAGTTATTGTCTGGTAAAACCATGGCTTTGATTACCGATGCAGGTACTCCCGGAGTAAGCGATCCGGCATTTTTACTCGTGAGAGAATGCATCAAAAATAATATCAAAGTTGAATGTCTACCCGGAGCAACAGCTTTCGTTCCGGCTCTGGTGAATAGTGGTTTGCCAATGAACAGTTTTTGTTTTGAAGGATTTTTGCCGCTAAAAAAAGGCAGGCAAACATTCTTAAAGAGAATGTCATTAGAAGAAAGAACGATGGTTTTCTATGAAAGCCCCATGCGATTGCCGAGAACTTTAAAGGATTTTATAGAATATTTCGGTGCTGACAGACAATGTTGCGTTAGCCGTGAATTGACAAAAATGTTTGAAGAAAACAAGAGAGGGACCTTGCAGGAAGTGTATGATCATTTTACTGCGAAAACGGTAAAAGGAGAGATCGTGATTGTGGTGGATGGGAAGAGATGATCCTGGTTTAACTACCATTAAAAATGGCCTTCTACACCTTTCTTTTTAAAAGAAATTGAATACTGTTTAAAATTCTTTCGTTAACCATCCCATTTTTTTGAAAAAATATTTTCTAAATCAAAAATATGTCTTTACTTTGTAATTCAAAGTACTTTTATGCATCAAGTTGAAGAACCATTAGATACGCTCAAAGACATTAAACGAATGATGGATCGGAGTAGCCGTTTCATCAGTTTAAGCGGGTTAAGTGGAATAAGTGCAGGAGTTTTCGCATTGATAGGAGCATGGATTGCTGAACCCTATATCAATGGAACCAGGAATCTTTTCATCAAAGATCAATTATCCACTGATAACACAAGCGTATTCACCTTTTTAATGAATACATGGCTTTTTTGGATAGCCGTAGTGATTTTTGCCTTCGCTTTCATTAGTGCATTTTTATTTACCTATTTTAAAAGCCGCAAACAAAGAGTTCCTATCTGGGGAAATACTGCAAGGCGCTTAATGATACAGGTAATGGTGCCTATTATTGCAGGCGGATTCTTTCTTATAAAATTAATTCCTTACGGTTCTGTTGGGCTAATCGCACCTGGATGCCTTATTTTTTATGGTTTAGCTTTGATAAATGCCAGTAAATATACTTTAGGAGAAATAAAATACCTGGGTTATTGCGAATTGTTATTGGGGATAATCAGCTTATGGTTTATAGGTTACGGCCTTTATTTTTGGGCATTTGGTTTTGGCTTTTTGCATATATTTTATGGCTTTTATATGTGGTGGAAATACGAAAGAAAAGAAGAAATGTAATGATATACTAAACCAGACAGATGAAAATGGTTGTACTCCTTGAAAAATTATTAAATAACAAATCGTGAATCCGATAAATAGTCTGAATAAACTCTTTGAAAGCCGTGTGCGTTTGGGTATTATGAGTGCGCTGATGGTAAATGAAGCAATCAATTTCAATGATTTAAAGGAATTATTGGACGTTTCTGATGGTAACCTGGCAAGTCATATAAAAGCATTGGAAGAAAATAAAATATTGAAGGTGGAAAAGGGATTTATCGGCCGCAAAACAAATACAGTTTATAAGTTAACGAAGATTGGTGAAAAATTATTTAAAGCACATATTGACGCGTTGGAACAAATGATAAAATCCACAAAATAAATTTTTTTTCTCATTTACTTTGAAATACAAAGTACTTTTAAATACTAAAAATCTGTAATTATATTTCATAAAAAAATTACACACATATCATTTGTAAAAACTTTTCTCAATAATTAAAAAAAATAAAAATGGAAAATTCAGTACAACCAATTCATGTAAAAACAAAATCACATCAAATATTATTCAAAGGACTAACGATTGGAAGTTTGATTTTATTAATGCTGATACCTATTGCTTTCGTTAGTAACCTGGTGTATGAAAGGCAGGCCAGGCAACAGGAAGTGGTAAAAGAAGTGAGTAGTAAATGGGCATCACCGCAAACACTTTCAGCACCGTTCCTCGTGGTTCCTTACTTTGAAACCTCATTAGATGACAAAGGAAAACCTGTTTTAGTAAAATCAAAAGTGATGCTTTTTGCCAATGAACTAAACGTAAAAGGTGATATTTTCCCGGAGAAAAGAAAAAGATCCATTTATACAGTTCTTTTATATAAAACAAAAGTCAACTTCAGCGGTAATTTTAAACCTGTAATACCTGCAGGAATCAATATTGCGAATCTTAATTTTCAGGAAGCCATCCTATGCTTTGCTTTTAGTGACTTTAAAGGAATAGAAGAGGAGGTCGTCATTGATTTCAATGCCCAAAAGTATGAAATGAATCCAGGGTTGCCTGTCAATCAATTTGGAAATATTGGATTATCTGTTCCCTTGAAATTAAATGGGGATGATTTGACAAAAGGAATTCCATTTTCTATGGATTTAAATTTAAAAGGTAGCAGCCAATTGAACTTTTTACCCTTAGCAGGCAATAGCAAATTTCAAATTCATTCTTCCTGGCCTGATCCTTCTTTTGATGGAAATATACTTCCTGAACAAAGGGATGTGAATAAGGAGGGTTTCACTGCCAAATGGAATTTCAACCGTGCAAATCTTCCGTTCAATTTAGTGACAAAAGAAAGTGACGTGGACAGTGAAAATATCCAGTTTGGTGTAAGTCTTTTGCAACCTGCAGATCAATATGCCAAAACAATGAGAAGTACTAAATATGCTATACTTTTTATCGGACTTACTTTTTCGTTTTTCTTTATTATAGAATTACTTCAAAAAAAATACTTTCATCCTGTACAATACGTCTTAGTTGGATTGGCTTTAGTGATTTTTTATAGCCTGTTACTTTCTATTAGCGAGTATATTTTATTTGTATATGCCTATTTGATAGCTGCTTTAGCTACTATCTTATTAATCACCATTTATGTAAAAAACCATTTTAAAAGTTGGAAAACAGGTGGTATTTTCTTTGGATTATTGACTTGTTTGTATAGTTTTATTTACGTGCTCATTATGTTGGAAGATACAGCGTTACTTGTAGGCAGTATTGGTCTCTTTGTCATACTGGCATTGGCAATGTATGTAAGCAGGAGAATAAACTGGTATGGAGATAAGCAGCTTGTTCCGGCTTTATAAGGTAACATGTTGCTATAATTTTGATAAGGCAGTCAATTTAACGTAAGTTAAGTTTACTGCCTTTCATACTATTTGTTTTTTTATAACTTCAATTTTACCGAAGTTTACATCACTTATTTATTAAATAAAAAGTATGAGAAAAAAAATTGTCTTATTAATTAGTTGTAGTTGTTTTTTGTTGTTTGCTTTTGCTCAGCCGGAACGTTGGCAACAACGGGTAAATTATAATATTTCCGCTGATCTGGATGTAAATACTAACCTGATCAAAGGTGTCCAAAAATTAGCTTACACTAATAATTCTCCGGATAAATTAAACAAAGTATTTTTTCATTTGTATTGGAATGCATTTCAACCGGGCAGTGAAATGGATGTTAGAAGCAGGGAATTAGGGAAAATATTAATTAATGGAAAGCCTGACTGGGATGGCCGTGTGACTGATCGCATTTCTAAATTGTCACCATCAGAAATGGGTTATCAGAAAATAAAATCAATTAAAATAAATGGTATTGAGCAACCTGTAAAATTACATGGTACTATATTGGAAGTAAATTTAACCAGGGATATTTCACCAAAAAGCACTGTAACTTTTGATATAGTTTTTGAAGCACAAGTTCCTGTTCAGGTTCGAAGAAGTGGCCGTGATAATGCTGAAGGTGTGCGATACAGTATGAGCCAATGGTACCCCAAAATTTGTGAGTACGACTACCAGGGCTGGCATCCTGCTCAGTATGTGGCGCGTGAGTTTTATGGTGTGTGGGGCGACTATGATGTCACTATTAAAATTGATAAATCCTATAAAATTGGGGGTACCGGTGTACTGGTGAATGCGAATGAAATCGGCTGGGGTTATGATAAACCTGGCACTCCATTAAAACCGATATCTGTTGCTAACAGAACCTGGCATTTTACAGGGAATAACATACATGATTTTGTTTGGGCAGCAGATCCGAATTACGATCATATCGTTGCAAAGCAGGATGGGGTTGACTTACATGTAATTTTTAAATCGGGCGATGAAGCCAATAGGGTGAAATGGCAAACGGTTGCTGATGCGGCAGTTGCTGTATTACCTTTTATGGAAAAAAGTTTTGGCAAATATGCCTATCCTCAATATTCATTTATCCAGGGAGGTGATGGCGGTATGGAATACCCGATGGCTACATTGATAAAAGGTCCAAGTCTCGGTACCGTATTTCATGAATGGATGCATAGCTGGTACCAGATGATGTTGGGAACAAATGAAAATCAACATCCCTGGATGGATGAAGGTTTTACAAGTTGGGCGGAAGGGAATGTATCGGCATACTATTATAGTTTAAAAGGTAAACCATCTACTAATGTAAGTCTGCCTCTGAATCAGGCAGGTTCTTATAACGGTTATTACTACCTGGTAAAAAAAGGATTGGAAGAGCCACTTACAACTTTTTCAGATCATTACAATACTAATTTTGGATATAGTATAAATGCATATTCAAAAGGAGCAATTTTTTTAGAACAATTGGGATATATTGTTGGAGATAGTATGAGAAATGAGATAATGCTTCGGTATTATGATCTCTGGAAATTTAAACATCCTAATCCATGGGATTTTATAAAAGTAGCACAAGATGTAAGTGGAATACAATTAGATTGGTATAAAGAATATTGGGTAAACACAACTAAAAAAATAGATTACAAAATTGATAGCTTGTGGGAAGAGAATGGAACTTCAAAAATCAGGTTATCAAAATTAGGCGAAATGCCTATGCCTATTGACTTACAGCTTACTTTTAAAGATAGTAGCCGTGAGTTGCATTATATTCCCATGGATTTAATGCTGGGCAATAAGCCTGCCGAATCAAGTGAACCAAGAGTAATTCATACCGAGTGGAATTGGACGAACCCGACTTATATTGTGGAATTCAAAAGAAAATTAAGTGACCTGGTTTCTGTAGAAATTGATCCGACAAAAAGAATGGCAGATGTGGATCAAAACAATAATGTGCTCAACTTAAAATGGTAAATAAAAATATCTACATCCGCAGGGCGGTTCCTGCGGATGTGCAACCACTTTCCTACCTTAGTGCTGTCACTTTTCATGAGACATTTTTAGGAACATGCACAGATGAAGATCTGACTGTATTTATTGATTCCAATTATAATGAAGAACAGATTGCAAAGGAATTACATGATGTAAATGATTTGTATTTCCTGGCTTTTATCGATAACAACCCAATTGGATACCTGAGGATGATGGAGGAGGAAAGTGAAGTGCCAGTTATAAATGAGCATAAATCTTTATCTATAAACAGGCTCTATGTTTTAAAAGAAT
>JBDTEF010000230.1:0-9204 GCA_039922615.1 Ginsengibacter sp. | reverse complement strand
TTATTCATCATTTTGAAAGCTATTTTTGCGCCGGAATCAGGAGTTGATAGTGCTGAAATGGAGCGGACAATTGAAGTGCTGACCGGCTTTAGTTTAGGTGCAGAAAGCATCGCTTTATTTGCACGTGTGGGTGGCGGTATTTATACCAAAGCTGCTGACGTAGGTGCTGACCTGGTTGGTAAAGTTGAAGCAGGAATTCCGGAAGATGATCCAAGAAATCCCGCTACAATTGCTGACAATGTGGGTGACAACGTAGGTGATGTTGCTGGCATGGGCGCCGATCTGTTCGGATCTTATGTAGCCACTGTGCTGGCAACAATGGTACTTGGAAGAGAAACATTTTCCCAGGATGCATTTGGCGGTTTTGCTCCCATTTTATTACCAATGTTAATTGCATCAATAGGAATTTTATTTTCAATAGTAGGCACATTAATGGTAAAAGTGTCTGACAAAGCAGGACTAAGCACATCAATCGTTCAAAAGGCTTTGAACATGGGAAACTGGGGCTCGATTGTATTAACAGCGATTGCCTCCTATTTTTTGGTGATGTGGCTTATGCCTGATAATGACATGGTTTTGAGAAATTTTCATTTTACAAAATATGGTGTTTACGGTGCTATCATTGTTGGTCTGGTTGTAGGTACTTTAATGAGCATTATTACAGAATATTTTACCGCTATGGGTAAGCGTCCTGTTATGTCAATTGTTCGTCAATCATCCACAGGACATGCCACCAACATTATTGGTGGCCTGGCTGTTGGTATGGAAAGTACTTTTCTGCCAATAATAGTGTTGGCATCGGGCATCTTCATGTCTTATTATTGTGCGGGATTATATGGTGTAGCAATAGCTGCTGCCGGTATGATGGCGACTACTGCTATGCAATTAGCGATTGATGCTTTTGGGCCGATTGCTGATAACGCAGGAGGTATTGCTGAAATGTGTGAAATGCCAAAAGAGGTGCGCGAAAGAACAGATATTTTAGATGCTGTTGGTAACACGACAGCCGCTACTGGTAAGGGTTTCGCCATCGCATCAGCTGCATTAACGGCTCTTGCTTTATTTGCGGCCTTCGTGGGAATTGCAAAGATTGATGGTATTGATATTTACCGTGCCGATGTATTGGCTGGATTATTTGTTGGTGCCATGATTCCATTTATATTCTCTTCTCTGGCCATACGCGCGGTAGGTGAAGCGGCCATGGCAATGGTAGAAGAAGTACGCAGGCAATTCAGAACAATTCCTGGAATTATGGAAGGAACCGGCAAGCCGGAATACGAAAAATGCGTAGCCATCTCCACGGATGCATCCATCAAAAAAATGATGTTGCCTGGTGCCATCGCTTTATTATCACCTTTGATCATCGGCTTCATTTTCGGGCCACAGGTTTTAGGTGGATTTTTAGCAGGTGCAACCGTTAGTGGTGTCTTGATGGGAATTTTCCAAAATAACGCAGGTGGTGCCTGGGATAATGCAAAAAAATCTTTTGAGAAAGGTGCTCTCATTAGTGGTGAAACATATTTCAAAGGATCAGAACCTCATAAAGCATCCGTAACAGGAGATACAGTTGGTGATCCATTTAAGGATACATCTGGTCCGAGCATGAATATTCTAATCAAATTAATGAGTATTGTTTCTTTAGTGATTGCTCCTACTCTTGCATCCCTTCACCATGACCAGATTCAATCTGACAGAAGATTGAAAATGGAAAATCTTAGGTTACTGGATAGTACTGATAACAACCAGGCATTAAAATCCAACAAAGATCTTTGGACGTTGCAAACACCGGTAGAATCAGAAAAAGTACAAAAAGATGTAAAGCATTTTATTGATCAACTTCAACAAGATGGTATGATAAAAGCAAACTCTTTTTCTGTTGCTGTTGAAAAAGGTGAATTGTATATTGATGGCAAAGTACAGGCTCAGACTATCAGAGAAAAATACAAATCATTCATTGATGCAACTGGTGATTTTATAACGAAAGAATCGAAATAAATAAATAATATTGATAGCATTTATTTAAAAGACTGCAAATTAATTGCGGTCTTTTTTTTTATAAATCTGTTGTTACAGTAATATTGATAATTTGTTTTTAAAGTGAAATATTGCCATAATACGGTTGAAATATAGGGATATAATTGATTGTGGCATATATATTGTAAAACCAACTTTAACTAAAACTTATAAAATGAAAAAGATATTTCAAAAACAATTTTACCTGGCAGCTTACGCAACATTGGTATTATTTTTTGTACAGGTTGTAACCTACGCTCAGGATGCACCTGCAAGTACAACCACCACTACCTCTTCAAGCTCTTCTACTTCAACAGAGCCGATGGCCATACAACCGTGGATGTGGATAGTTGGTGGTGCAGTTGTACTGATTATCATTATTGCATTATTAAGAGGAAACAGTTCTACTACTAAAGAAGTACATGTTGAGAAGACAACAGATATTGTTTAAATATCATTTGATAAAAATAGTAAGGCAGCTTCACAGCTGCCTTTTTTTATGGAATGAATTCTAAAAAATAATCTAAAAAATAAAAATAAATTGACTAAAGTACTGATAATAATTGCAATTGATAAACTAATATAAATATTCAAAACCCTTTCTTGATACCATTTTTTGCCTCTCCTGGTTTTGCATTTGGTTAGGATCAAGTCTCCAAAAATAAATAATAGTACAGCAGTTATACTATCCGAAATAAATTAAAATTGACAGAATTCCAGGAATAAAATTCAACAATTCAAATTAAAAACCTTTATCTATTTTCCTATTTTTTCTTTCCCGATTTTCAACATAAAGGAAAAAGCTTCCTCAAATTTATTCGGAATTTCCCCATCGAGAATAGCTTCGCGAACTGCTGATTTTATTTCGCCGACAATCTTCGAAGGAGGCAATCCAAATTCCTGCATAATAATTTCTCCTGTAATTGGCGGCTGCCAATTTCGTAAGTTATCTGCTTCTTCGACTTCCTGTAACCTTCGCTCAACCATTTCAAAATTGGCCAAAAATTGCTGAACCTTATTTTTATTTTTTGAGGTAATATCTGCTTTGCAAAGCGTCATCAAATCCTCAATATCATCACCTGCATCGTATATCAATCGTCTAACTGCAGAGTCCGTTATATTTTCTTTTGTCAGACTGATCGGTCTTAAATGCAACTCAACCATTTTTTTGACATACTTCATTTTTTCATTCAAAGGCAGCTTCAACAGACCAAAAATTTTGGGTACCATTCTGCTACCTACAACTTCGTGGCCATGAAACGTCCAGCCATGGCCATCTTCAAACTTTTTAGTTGCTGGTTTTGCGATGTCATGTAAAATGGCCGCCCACCTAAGCCACAAATCATTGGTATGTGGAACAATATTGTCAAGCACCTGCAACGTATGGTAAAAATTATCTTTGTGGCCTTTGCCATCAATATATTGCGCACCTTTTAATTGTACGAATTGGGGAAAAATAATTTGTAATAATCCTGCTTTATCCAAAAGCAGAAAACCAATGGAAGGTTTAGCGGTCATAACTATCTTATTGATCTCATCAATAATTCTTTCACCGCTCACAATTTTAATACGTGAAGCATTTCTTTTGATTGCATCAAAAGTTCCTGGAGAAATTTCGAAATTTAATTGGGTGGCGAATCGGATGGCCCGCATCATTCTTAGCGGATCGTCAATGAATGTTTGATCCGGCGGCAGTGGCGTTTTGATAATTTTATTTACGATATCTTCTCTGCCATTCAGCGGATCGATTATTTCTCCAAAATCCTTTTTATTCAGACTTATCGCCAAAGTATTGATGGTAAAATCCCTACGCATCCTATCCTCATCCAAAGATCCTGGAAGCACTTCAGGTTTCCTGCTATCAGACTGATAACTTTCTTTTCGGGCACCTACAAATTCTATTTCATAATTGGAACCATTGATTTTTGAAACAACTTTAATCTGGGCAGTGCCAAAGTTTTTAAAAAAACTTACAGGTGGTTTTGGTTTAAATTTTTCTGCTGTATGCTCCGCCAGTTTTATACCATCACCTATGCAAACAATGTCAATATCCTTATCAGGCCTACCTAAAATTTTATCCCTTACATATCCACCAATTACATAAGCCGGCATTTCTAAAGCATGTGCAGCGCTACTGATTTTTTCAAAAATAGAGATTTCCTCATCGGAATAAATTATTTGCATCGGGCAAAAATAATTATAAAAACCAGAGAAGCATAATGGGATTTAAGGTTCCATCAATTATTAAAATATTTCCGCAACAATCGTAAAATAAATTTTTTACCTATATTTTTTTAAAATTGATATTATTGAATCTGGTTAATTTTCAAAAATAATTGATTCTGCATCTGCTCCTAAACTCAGTAAATGCGTTTTAATTTCCTCCACAAATTCACTGGGGCCACACAAATAAAAATGTTGACTAAAATCATGTATCAGGTCGATCAATAAATTTTTGCTGATCCTTCTCTCTGCATATCCGATTACTCCCTGTCTTGTAAATATATTGATGAAATTACGGCCAAGCATGTAGGCAAATTCATTTCGCAAAATAATATCAGCGGCGGTTTTGTTAGATAAAATCAATTTATCTCCATGGAGATCTTCCTTATTATATAGATCCCGAAGAATAGAAATAAAAGGGGTAACACCTGCTCCACCGGCAATAAAAACGCCCGGACCTTTATAAGTAATTGTGCCAAACACATCATGTAATAAAAGCGTTGCACCTGCATTGGTTCTGGCCAGTTGCGCGGTAACTTCATGCCTGTCTTCGTAAATTTTAATGATAAATTCTAAATAAGGCCAATCATTTAATGAGGTAAAAGTAAATGGACGAACTTTATCTTCCCATCCGGGACTATTCACAGATAAATAAACCGCTTGACCCGGTTTAAAATTGAGACCCACGGGCTTTTCCACAATAAATCTTTTCACATCATGAGTCAGGTAAGTTGTCTCAAGAATTTTTACGATTTGCCCTTCCATTCAATTAAAATTAATTTTCTTGGAAGGTATTATTATATTACCGGATTCCATTTATTTGATAGCATGATTATTGTTTAGTTCTGAAATTTTACTTATTATTATTAGAAAAGGTTGATATCTATGAAAAAGAAAGTTACGCTTAAAGGACTCTGGAAAGTTTTAAAATGTTCATTTAAATCATTTGGCCCGGATAAGATTACCAAAAAAAGTGCTTCCTTAAGTTACTATACAGTTTTCTCGATTGGTCCTATGCTTATCGTTATCATATTTGCTGCCGGCCTGTTTTTTGGCAGGGAAGCGGTGGAAGGAACTGTTTACGGACAGATAAAAAGTTTTGTAGGCTCAGATGCTGCTATTCAAATTCAGCAAATGATCAAAAATGCATCCATTAATGGTAAAAAGGATTTTGCCGCAGTAATTGGAATAATTGCGTTATTGATTGGTGCGACTACCATTTTTAGTGATATGCAGGATTCTATCAATGATATTTGGGGGCTAAAACCCAATCCCAAAAAGGGAATCATGCAGATGGTTTTCAGCAGAATACTTTCTTTTGGCGTTATCGGAAGCCTTGCCTTTTTATTGTTGGTTTCTTTGGTAATTTCAACTTTGATGGATAGGTTTAGTGCCCGCATACAATCGCAATTCCCGGATCTCTCCGTTGGATTTCTCTATATAATCAATCTTGCAATTACCTTTAGTGTTATTACGGTTTTATTTGGAATTATATTTAAAGTACTACCTGATGCTAAAATTAAATGGGTAGATGTATTATCAGGTTCCATTGCTACCGCCCTGTTATTTATGTTGGGCAAATTTGGAATCTCTTACTATATCAGCAGTTCTAATATCAGTGATAGTTACGGTGCTGCAGGCTCCCTGGTAATTTTGTTGTTATGGATTTATTATTCCTCCATCATATTGTATTTTGGTGCGGAGTTTACCAAAGAATTTGCCCTGGAATATGGACATGATATTCAACCTAATTCTTATGCAGTATTTGCAAAAAAAGTAGAAATTGATTTAGGGAAAACAAGTATCCAGGAAGGACACAGAGAATTGGAAAAAAAGAAAGAAGAAAATTCCGATACAATTAAAGACTAATTTGGAAAACGAATTGTAAGGAAATAAACTTAACTGCTTACTTACTTGATTTACCAAGCGAAATCTACATTTCATTACAGTCAAGGGTATTAGGCCCATTAACCTTATTTTTGCCAAAATTTTATTTATGCAAACAATTTTGATCATCCATAATTTATTACGCTGGCTTGTTTTACTTTTTGGTGTTTGGGCTGTCATGAATGCCATAGCAGGATTGAGTTCCAAAAAGGAATATGTAGTGGCGGATAAAAAAGGTGGATTTTTTTTCATGTTATCAATGGACATCCAATTGATTATAGGATTGATACTTTATTTTGTAGGCCCATGGTTCAATAATCTAAAACATTTAGGTGAAATTATGAAAGATCCTAACACAAGATTTTTTACCATGGAGCACGGTCTGATGATGATAATTGCCTGGATATTTGTACACGTGGGAGTAAGTGCTGTAAAAAAAGCCACATTATCAAGGGTCAAATTTAAAAGAGCGTTGATCTACTTTGGCATTGCTCTTGTTTTGATACTTGCCTCTATTCCATGGCCGTTCCGCGAAGCAATAGCAAGACCTTTATTTAGATATTAATATAAAACCAGTAACCTTTTAAAGATTACTTATTTTTTCAACAACTTACTTTTTTTCCGCTGATGATAGGAATCTAACGGCGATAAAAATAATGATACTGAATTTTACATGGAGAAAGAAAATAATGAAAGGCCAATCATTTTAATTACAAATGATGATGGCATTACCGCACCGGGTATTCGAAACTTAGTAGAAGCAGTCCAGGATTTAGGTGATGTAGTGGTAGTTGCGCCCGATAAACCACAGAGCGGAATGGGCCATGCTATTACAATTGGCCTTCCGTTACGATTAACCAAAGTAGAGAATATTTTTGAAGGTGTGGAAGCGTGGCAAACAACGGGAACGCCTGTTGATTGCGTTAAATTAGCAGTGGATAAGATTCTGCATAGAAAACCAACTATTTGTCTAAGTGGAATTAATCATGGCGCAAATCATTCCATCAATGTAATTTACTCAGGAACGATGAGTGCTGCCATGGAAGCGTCGATAGAAGGAATTCCTTCGGTGGGTTTTTCATTGTTGGATTATAGCCTGGATGCAGATTTTTCTGCAGCAAAATTTTACGTGAGAAAAATTGTAAAAAGTATGATGAGCAGGGAGTTGAACAAGCATTTTTTGCTCAATGTAAATATTCCGGCATTGCCTTTAGCACTTTTAAAAGGGGTAAGAGTTTGCAAACAGGCTTACGCAAAATACGATGAATCATTTGATGAGCGGCTTGACCCACACGGGAAAAAATATTACTGGCTTACAGGGGAATTTGTCAATTATGATAATGCGGAAGATAGTGACGTATGGGCACTCAAACACAATTATGTAAGCGTAGTGCCTGTGCAATTTGACCTTACCAATTATGCCTTAAAAAAAGAATTAGAAGCAGAAAACTGGGACAACTTATGATTTTCAAAAAAGATAATTTTATTTTCGGATTGGCATTAGGACTTATCGCGCCATTGATTGGATTTTTTATCTATAAATTCATCAAATTCAGGGGCCTTTCATTGGAAGAAATGTTTCAGTGGATGAAATTTAATCCCAACCTGGTAACTGTTTCCATAAGCGTTTCTTTGATGGCAAATGCTATTTTGTTTACCATTTATATGAATGGGCATAGAGATAAAACAGGCAAAGGAATTTTTGTATTGACAGTTGTTTACTGCGTGATAGCACTAATTTTTAAATATGCATAGTTTCAGGTTATAGGTTTTATTAGCTGGCAAGCAAGACCTGGTGTAATAGATAGTAGGAAAAGAAACTATAAATTATCAGGAATATCTATTGTTAGTTTCCAATTAAAAATTTTTTTGATAATTATTTCATTACCATAATTATGTAGTTATTTAGGTAGCTATTTCTTGGTTTTGAACCTGCTACCTAAAAGCTAAAACATAGTACCTCTTAGAATCTTGCTTTAGATTTTCCGCCTGCCATTCGCAATAGTATTTCAACGTTTTTTAACAAACCTTCTTTCCGATCAATTCGTAAATTGTAATAAATAATTAAATGAAAAAAATAATATTTTCCATATTCGTATTAGCAATGATTGCTGGTTTTACTTCTTGTGCGCAACAAACAACCCGTGTTAAAGCAGAAAATGTCTCCAATAAAGACCTTTCAAAATATAGCAAAGCAGCTTTTGCTTCAGGTTGCTTTTGGCATACAGAACTTTTATATGATGACATGGTAGGTGTAGTGGAAGCCATATCCGGATATGCAGGTGGAGACATGAATAATCCAACTTACGAAGAGGTATCTACCGGTAACACAGGTCATGCTGAAAGTGTTATGGTTTATTATGATTCTACCAAAGTTTCTTATGCCACTTTATTAAAAGCTTATTTTGAGGCTCAGGATCCTACTTCTGTAAATGGGCAGGGATATGACCGAGGAACCCAATATAGGTCAATTGCTTTCTACACAAATAATGACCAAAAAACAGCAATTGAAAATTACATTAAGCAATTAAATGATTCAAAAAGATACAAGGATCCAATTGCTGTAGAAGTGAAGCCTTTGGATAAATTCTATACTGCTGAAGCATACCACCAGGAATACGCAAAGAATCATCCCAACGAACCCTATGTGAAAAATGTTTGCACCAAGGAAGTCAAAAATTTCCAGGAAAAATTTCCTCAATTAATTAAGCCGGGTCAAATGCTTAAATAGTTCGGCAAATTTATTTTAAGGCAAAAGGACAGCATTTCTTTTGCCTTAAAATTTTATTTTATTTATGCTGCCTAATTAAAATAATTTGCTAACTTCTTTTCGATTAATTCCGGCATTTTGCATCGCTTCATCGTTTTGGCATCCATGAAATAAAGTGTAACGGATCCGGCATTTAATAATTCATTCTTCTCATTGAATATTTCACCATGAAATACAATTTTATGGTGTTCAGGAATTTCTTTCAGGGTTGTTACAACAGTGATCAGATCGTCATAAATAGCAGGACGCAAAAATTTAGTTGTGAGCTCTACCACAGGCATGATTATACCTAATGATTCAATACTTTTATA
>JBDTEF010000229.1:0-3937 GCA_039922615.1 Ginsengibacter sp. | reverse complement strand
TTATATACTCCTACTTAGCAGACTGGATAATCTTCCCACCGGTAAAAGCTCGTCAAGTCATAGGTTCTGAGCATATTGAAAACAAACTTTCACGTCTACATCGTTTTCAGGGAAGTTATCATTTATTTAAAATTTTATACATTTTGTTATTTAAAGAACTACATTTAGTAGCGCCCATATTGAAGGCGCTCGAAGAAGAGGGATATTCAAATCCCACACCTATCCAGGAACAATCTATCCCACACATTTTAAGAGGAAAAGATCTCTTGGGATGCGCGCAAACAGGTACAGGAAAAACGGCTGCATTTGCCATACCCATTTTACAAAATTTATTATTACAACAAAAAGAAGACGCCTACAACCACAATATCAAAGCGCTAATACTTACGCCTACACGCGAATTAGCTATTCAGATTGATGAAAGTTTTGAAGCATATGGAAAACATACCGGGTTGCGCCATGCAGTTATATTTGGTGGTGTTTCCCAATTTCATCAAACAACGCAATTACGCAAAGGAGTTGATATTTTAATCGCCACACCAGGAAGATTACTTGATCTGATTGCTCAAAAATTTGTACATATCGAACACATCAAAATGTTTGTACTGGATGAGGCAGATCGTATGCTGGATATGGGTTTCATTCATGATGTAAAAAAGATCATCGCTTTTTTACCAGAAAAAAGACAGACGTTATTTTTCTCGGCTACCATGCCTTCTGAGATCACCAAACTGTCTTCTTCCATTCTTACCAATCCTGTAAGAGTAGAAGTGGCGCCGGTTTCATCTACCGCAGAACATGTAGATCAACACATTTATTTAGTAGAGAAAAATGATAAAAGATCATTATTGGTACATCTGTTGAAAAATGATGACATTCAAAATGCCCTTGTTTTTACAAGAACAAAATATGGTGCAGATAAAATCACCAAAGATCTTCGCAGGGCAGGAATCAATGCAGATGCTATTCATGGGAATAAAACCCAGGCAGCTCGTCAAAAAGCATTGAACAATTTTAAAGAAGGAACGATCAGGGTATTGGTTGCTACAGATATTGCTGCGCGTGGAATTGATGTGGATTCTTTGAGTCATGTAATCAATTTTGAACTGCCAAATATTCCTGAAACTTATGTACACAGAATAGGAAGAACAGGCCGTGCAGGGGCTTCCGGGTCCGCTTTGTCATTTTGTGATATGGAAGAGAGAGCTTTTTTACGTGACATTCATAAATTAATAAACATAACCATACCTGTAGTGGAAGAGCATCCTTATGCAAGTACGATGAAATTTGTGCAGGCACCGGTTGCACAAAATAATCCTATGCAAAGAAAACCTGCTTCACACAGTGGATTCCGCCGTGCAAGAAGCTGGAGCCAGGGAAGGTAAATCATATAATAATTTAATTTAAAAACTCTTTGAGAAATCAGCTTCTACGCTTTTTTTCGAAGAGTTTTTATTTTTAGGAATTGTTAATTGAGGTAAAAAATCGGCTTGTAATTTTTCAGTTGTGTATTACTGGATAAATAATATCTTAAATTGAAATTAACCTTTTCCGTTTCACTATTAGATGCAAATATCAATACCAAAATGACATCCATCAATTATCATTTTGATTAATATTTTCAATTGACAATTCATAATTTATAATTCATCATTCAACATTACTTTCCTTGCTCATCCTGATAATTAATTCCCACTCCTCAGGGGTTACTTTTTGAACGGACAATCTTGAGTTTTTAACCAATTCCATATTTGATAATTGTGGCACTTGCTTTATAGCTGAAAGAGGCACCGGATATTTCAATTTCTTCACTGGCTTTATATCTACGACTACCCAATTTTTATTTTCAGTTGTTGGATCCTGGTAAGATTCTTTTACAACTTCAGAAATTCCAATTATTTCCAGTCCTTCATTACTGTGGTAATAAAATAATTTATCGCCTTTTTTCATTTCCCGCATATTATTTCTGGCAGTGTAATTCCTTACCCCATTCCAAAAAGTCCTTTTTTCCTCCACAAGTTGATCCCAACTATACACACTAGGTTCTGATTTCACAAGCCAATAATTCATTTCAAAATATTTTAGTAAGTTTTATGCGAAAAAACCATTTGCAAACATTATCCGTAAGTTAATGACAAGCAACAACAAAATGCTTTAAAAAGATTCAATTTATTTTAAAATAAATTCAATTAAAAAAAACTCAAATTATGTTACATCTCATTTTAAAACCGGTCCTTCTTTTGGCGATGCCCGGTGGATCTGAATGGATCCTTATTTTATTAGTCATTCTTTTATTTTTTGGAGGCAAAAAAATACCTGATCTTATGCGCGGAATTGGCAAAGGTGTCAGGGAATTTAATGATGCAAAGACAACTGTGAAAAGTGAGATTGAGGCGGGAATGAAAGAAAAAGATACCCCTGTGACGACTGTAACAACTTAGTTTTATATTTAGGTAGTCAGTTACAAAAAGCTCCTCAATTTATTGGGCGAGCTTTTTTTGTGTTTATAAAAGGGATAAACTTATGAATAAAATTTGGATAAATTTCACAGCCGATTTTTTGGATGTTTGAGGATCTATCCCAGCGGGGTTTTCCGACAACAATATCTTACATAAAAAAACTTTTACCGGAAACCCCGATGCTTCGCAATCGTTTATTCAATTTAAAAATAAGTACAAAATCGAATCGTAAAGAAATACATTTTAAGGATAAAAAATTAAAGATTGTAAATAGAAATTAATACGCATCGGGGTTTTCGGCAAGTTCTATTTAGTTCAAAAATCTAAAAGCGGAAAACCCCGCTGAAAAAAAATGGTAAAATCTTAATGAAGCAAAATCAGCGTTTTAATCTAATTCAATCCCATTGATGCTATAATCTGTTGAATTTTCTCTTTTAAATCTTCCATTGTTTTATCAAAATCTTTAGCATTTTCCAAAGGACTATTTACACTGAAATAGAATTTTATTTTAGGTTCTGTGCCACTTGGCCTGGCTGAAATCTTACTTCCGTCTTCTGTAATAAATTGCAAGACATTACTTTTAGGAAAATCCAATTTTTCAGATGCCCCGGTCAGCAAATTTGTTTTCTTCTGCGTTTGGAAATCTAATAATTCAACCACCTTACTTCCTGCAATTTCCTGCGGGGTTTTTTCTCTGTAGGCCTGCATCATATCAGCAATCTCTTTTGTTCCATTCATTCCTTTTTTTGTAATAGAAATAAGTTCTTCATAATAAAAACCGTATTGCACATACAGACTGATTAATTTATCAAAAAGGCTTCTCCCCTTATCCTTCTCCACTGCTGCCATTTCGCAGATAATCGCTACGGCACTTACAGAATCTTTGTCACGAACCTGGTCGCCAATCATTAGACCAAAACTTTCTTCACCACCTATAATGTAATTTTCCTTGCCCTCTTTTTCCTGAATTAATGATGAAATCCATTTGAAACCGGTAAGCGTATTATAACAGGCAACGTCATTTTCTTTAGCAATCTTATCGATCATATCAGTTGTAACAATGGTTTTGATCACCATATCATTTGGCTTCGCAATTCCCATTGTTTTCCTGGCCTCGATCATATAATTAAAGGCCAGCATTGCTGTCTGGTTTCCATTCAATAAAACCCATTCGCCGTGATTATTTTTCACGCCAACACCTACCCTGTCCGCATCGGGATCAGTGCCCAACAATATATCTGCATCTAATTGTTTTGCTTCTTTCAAACCAAGACTCATGGTTTCTTTTTCTTCCGGGTTCGGATAAATTACTGTTGGAAAAGTACCATCCGGATTTGCCTGTGATTCTACTACGTGAACATTATCAAAGCCATACTCAGCAAGTGCCTTAGGCACCAGCATAATTCCAGTACCATGAATTGGCGTATATACTATTTTGAGATCATGCTGCCTTTTACAAGCTCCGGGATTCACACTCA
>JBDTEF010000228.1:0-7695 GCA_039922615.1 Ginsengibacter sp. | reverse complement strand
TATTTTTCGTGATATCGAAATCGCCTATTAGTCCACCATTGAGGAAAAAATATTTTGATAAATCAAGTTTGAGGAAAACAGGAATATAAATCAATTGAATGTCATGCTTTTCTGGAGTCAAATCAATACCTGGATAAAAAGTTGGGGTAATTGAAACGCTGTTTTTATACCAATTCACACCGGTCATCAAATAGAGTTTATTATTCAATCTTTTACTGTATTGGAATCCAATAAATAATCCGGTATTTAAATTATATGTACCTCCGCCGAGCAATGCTTTTTTCATAATGAAACCTTTGCCGGTACCAATACTAATTCCATAAGAATTACTTTGTCCTTTAGAGATACCTGTCAGTCCAATAATAAGTAAAATTGAGAGCAGTAGACTTTTCATAGATTTCACTATTTAATTATAAATCTTACGATGTTTAACCCAACTATCCAGGATTGCTGCGCTTGTTTTTATTACTCTTCCAACCCTGAAACGCAGCTAAATAAAATTATTGAATTTGAAATTAAGTAAAAAAGTTGAATAGAATTTCGTCGGCTAAAATGGGTGAATTTTGCTTTGTGGTATTTACAAATTGCGTGAGCCACGAACCAAAATTTTGGTCCAAGTTTGGGGAATACTGATGAATCAAAATCCTCCCAACAACCCACCACAAATTCCCGCCCCCACAATAAAATATATCCCTGCGATTATCAATAATTTTTTTGCATTTGCAGGTCTTTTCTTCAGCCCTCTGATACCCAAAATCAATAAAATAAATGCCGGAATGTGGCAGACTAAGTACACGAGAATTACTGCAGAACCTATACCCATATTGATTGATTTAAATTGTGTTTAATTGAAGCTTTTCCAAATATTCCTTTTTATCATCTCTGTAAAAAAGATTCATTGTTTCAAAAGGTATTATTTTATTGTCTTTATTTACAATATGCACACATGATTTTTTGATGGCTCTTACATCAAAATTATAGGCATCAATAAATTGCATAATAATAATTCTAAACAGGTTGTCGTAACCTAGATTTGGTGCCTCTACAAAGGGTAGGCAACAAAGCAAACTATGCAGTTTGTCACTGGCTTTATCAGTGGAAGTTCCGGTACTGAATATCTCGAACATTTTGCGATGAAGTTCTTCGTCCTGCTCGTACACGATGGTGTTCTTACTATTATCCAAAAGGTCTGCAGGATTGATATAGCGCGTTAAAGGAATATTATTTCCATCTAATTTTAAAACATATCCCATTACCAAAGCATCCGGATTACAAGGTACAGGTATGAGGTCGTCTGAAGTAAAAATTTCCGTTTGCTCCAATATTTTTCTTCTCACTTCTGTGAGGGTTATGCGATCAGTTGCATGATTAAAATTTTCCAATCTTCCTGCAATTTGTGTCGGTTGAAACGTAACGCCACGCACACATTTTTGTTTCAACGCATAATTAATTATCTCCCCGATTTCATCATCATTTAATCCTTTTTGCAAAGTAACCACGAGCGTAGTGGAGAGATTTAATTCATTCAAATTCTCCAGGGCCTTTTCTCTTATTTTTTTCACATCTGCCCCCCGTAAGGATCGCAAGGCTTCTTCTTTGAAAGAATCAAACTGTAGATAAATTTCAAAATCCGGCGAATAGCTTTTCAGTCTTTTTGCAAACTCGAAATCTTTTGCAATGGTAATGCCATTGGTATTTAGCATCAAATGCTTTATGGGTAACGTCTTTGCATAATCAAGAATTTCAAAAAATTGCGGATGAATGGTTGGCTCACCACCACTTATTTGAATCACGTCAGGCTCTCTTTCATTTTCTACAATGGTATCCAACATCATTTTCACTTCTTCGAAAGTGCGGTGCCTTCCGTGTGTAGGCGAGGAGCCGGCATAACATGTTGGACAGGTTAAATTACACCTGTCTGTAATTTCAATGATAGTCAGGCAGGAGTGCTGTTCATGGTCGGGACAAAGCCCGCAATCATAAGGGCATCCATAGTCAGTCTTTGTATTGAATTTGTAGGGTGTTTCTGAAGGCTTATTATAGTTTCGAATATTTTTATAATATGCTATGTCATCTGCAATCAACACTTTTGAAAAACCATGCTGCTTACATGTTTTGAGCATATAAACATTTGAATCTTCGAAAACAATTTTAGCATCAATTCTTTTCAGGCACACCGGACACAAACTAAGCGTGAAATCGTAATATGTATATTTTCTTACAGGCATTATTTACTAATTTAATTATTGCAGGCAGGTAATAAGCCCAACATAGGATACAAAGCCATTGGATACCACTTAATCCAAGAAAATAAAAAATATTTGGCTTTAAAAATTCAATGAAAAAACGAAAACCAAAATAAGTAATCATAAAAATTTTAAATAGCAAACCACTTTCAACTTTTACATTTTTATAATTATTTTTTAGAAAGAGGAAAAGTAAGATTAAAAATACGATTTCGTATAATGATATGGGGTGTCTCTTTATTCCATCTCCTAAATTCATTCCTGTAAAAAAGGTGGTTTCTCTGCCATAGGTGAACTCTTTCACACCGCTTAGAAAGCAACCCATGCGGCCAATAATGATTCCTACAATGATCGGGAAAGTAAACAAATCTCCGGAGGATTGCTTCTCATTAATTATTTTTTTTGCTAACTCCACGCCAATTAATCCACCAAACAATCCACCCATAATGGTTTTATTATTTAATAAATAAATGAGGTTGGATGCATTAAAACCGATCGTTGGATTTTCCAGGAAACCAAAAAACCTCGAACCTATGAATGCGCCAACAATAGCACCCAGTATGATTGACAACCTGTTTTTAGCCGGAATTGCATCGGATGTATTTTTCTTTAACCAGACATAATACCTGAATGCAATAAAAAATGCCAGGTATTCAAAAATCAAATGGATATTTATTTTGATTCCAAATAATATAGGCTCAAAGGGGATTGTCAATTATTGTGTTTTATTAATTTGGTATTCATCTTTTATGGTTTGGAATAATTAAAATCCGCAGTTTGAAATAAAATAGATAGGTAAGGGTGAAATGATGCAGTTTGTTTTTCCTTAAAATATATGTTGCACAACTTACAAAAAATATTTATGTTGAATCTCATTCTTTGAAAATAAAATGATAATAAGAAATAACACCTGAAAAAGATAATAAATTGACATGAATTAACGGTCTTTTTACATCCCGGCTTCATAATAAATGAATGCAATATTTACAGGTATATGGTAATTTTTTGGAATCAATAGTTACTTTTCGTAACTTTCTTTTTTGTAAATCATTACTATAATTACCTAACTCAAACTTCCCGCCATGAATAAAATCAATAGTATTCTTTCGAGAAAAGGCAGTAATGCAATTTCGGTTATACCGGATACTTCAGTGCTTGATGCTTTGAAAGTAATGGCTGAAAATAATATTGGATCTGTAGTGATCATGGAGAATGGCAACTTTGTCGGTATCATCACAGAAAGAGACTATTCCCGAAAAATTATTTTAAAAGGAAAGCATTCTGTAGATACGAAAGTGAAGGATATTATGACGGATGATTTTCCACTGCTGACGCCAAATGATACAGTGGAACATTGTATGGAATTAATGACCCAAACCAACCTTCGTTATCTTCCTGTATTTGATGGTGATCGTTTCTCCGGCATCATTTCAATCAGTGATGTGATTAAAGAAACCATTATTGTGCAGAAGGAAACGATTGCTCATTTGGATAGTTATATTAATTCTTAATATAGAATATTACCTATACATCGTTTACCACAAAAAAACGCTACAAATTTTCATTCGTAGCGTTCAATTAATTCCTAAAAAAGTGGAGCTGCAGAGAATCGAACTCTGGTCCAAACATATCCGCCATAAGCCTTCTACATGTTTAGTCTTACATTAATTGTCGGGAAGAGGCAGGGGTAAAACAAACCAACCTGATCCGTAGCTGTATAGTCTTAGACGATTCGCACAGCCTTGAATCGTAGCAGCCCGTTTTATGTTTGAGTCGGCGGAAGTGCGTGGCAACAGGCCTGGCCAGCAACAACGGCCCTAATGGATGTTAGTCTATCGACTAAGCAGCCATGGCATACTGAGTATTGCCAATTAGAGTTTGAATATTCAGATTTAAGTGCTAATTATACAACGCACTACATGCTTATACTTACAAAGAACTATGCTGTCAAAACCGGTCAGCCCCGTTATAAAAGAACAGCGAATTTACAAATTATTAATGTAAAACAGGCGCTAAATTTTTATAAAAAGAAATTTCTAAAGGTTAATTGTATGAAAAGAAAAATCTTTCTCAATCTTCGGTTACATCTTTTTGGCCGTATTTTGCATCCTATTAAAAAAATATCTATGAAAAATCTTTCTATCTCTCTTTTTGTGATTTTGGCTGCATCATTCTTATTTTCATCCTGTGCGCAAACCAAAGTGGTTGTTTCAAAAGAACAGGTGCAGAACAAGTGGATGATCCTAACAATTGCAGGTGTCGCAAATGAAAAAATATCTGCAGATGCTTACATTGATCTTTCCAATAATGCAAAAAGCGGGGCAAAAGCAGGTTGCAACCAATTGTTCTTTTCCTATGAGCTGGCAGCGAAAAATAAAATTAAATTTTCTGATATAGGAAGCACGCGCATGGCATGTCCTGACATGACTACCGAAGACCAATTAATAAAATTATTTCCATTCATAGATAATGTTGAAATAAGAAATAATATGCTTGTTTTAAAAATTGGAAACAGGGACGCGGTTACTGCAAAGCGTGCTTAAATACATCCTGATAGCTATCGGGAGAATAATGATTGATGAATGATGAATGATGAATGTGGGAAGTAAAACGTTTATGGAAAGTAATTGCTCATATGTCGATTATTCCAAATTTTCTGAAAATGCTTAATTCATAACCCATCATTCATCATTATCAATTATCAGTTGTCAATTTTCAATTTATAATTAAAGATTGCACATTACCTTAGCAGCTTGACAACACTTCATCCTTTTCTTATTAAAAAATGGTATATAAAACTGCTCCGGTTTGTTGGTGCTTTAAATCTGTGGCGTAAAGAAAAGATTTCCAATACCAATTTTTTGATCCTGGCTGCTGCGGTCGTAGGTGTGCTGGGTGGTATTGCTTCCTCTCTTTTAAAAGGACTTACACATTATGTTGCTAATTTTTTGCAGAATGATCTGCATTGGCAATATAAATACTATCTCTATTTTTCTTTTCCACTCATTGGACTTTTCCTAACGGTCTTCTATATACGTACATTTATCAGGCGAAAAAAATTCCATCATGGTATACCGCCCATATTGTTGGATATCACCAGGAATTCCAGCAGGCTTGATTTTCACAACATTTACAGTCAAATAATTTCCAGTGCGCTCACCGTTGGCCTTGGTGGTTCGGCAGGTCTTGAAGCGCCTGCTGTTGCAAGTGGATCTGCCATAGGTTCAAACATTGGCCGCTTCTTTGGGTTAACTTATCGTGAAACCACTTTGTTACTGGCCTGTGGCGCAGCAGCAGGTATTTCCGGGGCGTTTAACAGTCCTGTTACAGGAATGATTTTCGCAATTGAAGTGATGTTGCCGGCATTTTCCATCCCTGCAGTTATTCCCTTGTTGATTGCTTCGGCCATAGCATCTGTCGTATCTAAAATTATTTATAATGAACCATTATTTGCGCTGGTAACCAAGGCGTGGGTGATGGATGCATTTTGGTATTATATCGTATTTGCTATTCTTGTCGGATTTTATTCGATTTTTTTTAGCCGCCTGAATACTTATTTGTTTGGCATTTTTGACAAAATAAAAAATCGTTATAACAAAGTGTTGATTGGTGGCATTACCCTTGGTATTATGATTGCGGTTTTTCCGGCTCTTTATGGAGAAGGTTATATCACTATCCAAAAATTATTAAATGGAAATTATCCTTCCCTCCTGGCAAATAGCTTTTTTTCTGATTACAAATATATAGCATGGATACTGGTTTTATTTGGCGTCCTATCTTTGGTGGGCAAGACTTTTGCCTGCGTGATCACCATGGCCAGCGGTGGCAATGGTGGCATGTTTGGCCCTAGCGTAGTAGTTGGTGGACTCTTCGGATTTGTTTTTGCTTTTGGATTGAACCAGACTGGCCTGGTACACCTCAATGTCACCAACTTTATTATTGCCGGCATGGCTGCTTCCATAAGTGGGGTGATGCATGCGCCCTTAACGGGTATTTTTCTGGCAGCTGAAATTACCGGTGGCTACGTGCTGATGGTCCCCTTGATGATCGTTTCCTCTATTTCTTTCTTTATCAATAAAAGTATTTTAAAATATTCTATCTATACCAAATCGCTTGCAGAGCAAGGCAATTTACCTTCGGACCAAAATAAAGACAACGATGTTTTAAGAAGAATTAAATTGAAATATGTCCTGGAAAATGATTTTGTTGTGCTGCATCCTGATGATAGTATAAAAGGCAGGAGTAGTGATATTATTCATACACACCGAAATGTTTTTCCGGTTGTTGATGCAAAAGGAAATCTGACCGGAACGATATTAATTGACCAGTTGCTTGAAAGGCTGGTGAGCACTGCTGTGGAAGATCAGCATTTATTCATTAAAGATATCGCACAACCACCCGATAAAGTATTTACGTTGAGTACGCCGATGGCAGAGGTAATGCAAACAATGGAAAGTATGGATACGCGAATACTTCCTGTTACCGATAAAAATGGATTGTATCTTGGTTTCGTTACCAAAACAGGCATATTCAATAAATACAGGAGCTTGTTACGGCGCCAGGATGATTATATGCAGTAACATTTTATCAACATTTTTAAAAACTTAAAAGTTTTCATTTTTTCTATTTAGAATAATACCTTTTTTTAAATAAATAGCGAATTAAATATTTTTACAGTTCGTCAAGACATACGATCAGCAAGCGTTTCGTGTAAGATATTGGGCGTTCCCCTTTAGCTCTCCCCCCGAAAAGCGCTTCGGGGGTCGGGCTTTCCGCTCTATCTTTTCATGCCCAAAATACCGGCAGGAAAAAGGATGCCGCTACTATCCCTAACGCAAAAAATCTTAAATGATAGGCGACTTACTTTTTGATTTTTATGAGTAGGCATTCCTGTTATCTCTCTTTAATAAGTTTCAATTTCAATTAAATAAAAATTGAAAACATTTTCTCTGCTATTATAATATTTCCAGAATTTTGCAAAACTTATTTAACTTTATAGTAGTATTATTCGGGAATTAGCACGATAATATTTCCTGGTTCGGAGCCTTAGCAAAACCTGTAATTCCGTTTTGAATCTACAGTTAAATTAATAAATTTCGAAAATATTCTCAACCTTATAATAACAAAACTATGAATAAAAAATTCGCAGGCATTGCTGCAATCATATTTGCCGTTACGCTAATTGTTTCTTGCCATAAAAGTGATGTAGAGACACCAGTTCTGCCACCAACGCCTGATACAGCATCCATCCTGGGCTTTAAAGATTCTACGCAATTGATAAAAAGTATTACCGGTTATTTTTTGGATAGTGGCAGCAATGTTGCGAATGATTCCAGCAGAGCTCTTTTTCGGTATGATACAGTAAATAAGCGTATTTCTGTTATTTCAGATCTTTCGATTTCTGAAGGCAATGATTTTGATAGTATGATTTACCAATATAATAATGATT
>JBDTEF010000227.1:0-8119 GCA_039922615.1 Ginsengibacter sp. | reverse complement strand
ATTAAAACAATATTAATTTAAAGGGTATTCATTAGCCAGTGCAATCAACTCAACCATATTGTTCACTTTCAACTTTTTGAATATGCGAAACTTATGCGTAGAAATAGTTGATATCTGGAGATTGAGTAAAATACTCATTTCTGAACTGCTTTTTCCCTGGAGCATATAAGCTAAAATATCCAATTCTTTATTTGATAAAGTATCAAAAGGATTTTCAGATAAGGCTAATTTTTGTTGGGTAGTGAGCCAGCTTCGTTCGCCTGCATAAATTCCACCGTCAAGCACAACCTGTACCGCTTTCAGTAAGTCAGTATTTTTTGATTCTTTAGCAATAAATCCTCTAACGCCCGCTTTCAACAATTTGCCCGCATATATTTTTTCGGAAGCCATGGTATAAATTAAAATCTTTAGACGCCTGTCCCTGGCCAACATATTACTGATTATGTTGAAGGTATCCGTATCCGGCATCTGAAAATCCAAAATAATTAAGTCATAATGCCGCAATTTAATTTTTTCGATGACTTCATTTCCATTTTCCGCTTCATCAATTGTAACATGCGCGAAATCCTTTTCCAGCATGAGTTTCACACCAAGTCGTACAATTGAATGATCATCTGCTATAAGAAATCGCATAGATAATTTTTTAAGAGAAAGACTTTTCCAGGGTAGTAATTGTTTTTATTATTGAGGTGTTCACATTTAAAAAAAAGCAAAAATTCATTTTCAAATGTAACCGATATGCTATCGTAAAAAGAAACAGGTAGCATAAAAAATTTAAATTGCGAATTTATTCTACAAATCCCGGCCTCAGATAAGCAATACCGAATCACTGAATTATCATTTTGGCTGCCAGAAATTATATTAAAATTATAATTGTAAATTTAAAGGATTGATAAAATGCATAATCCGAATTTTGTAAAATAGCATTGTTTGTTTACCTGTTTTAAAACATTTAGTGGTTCAATTTGTTTATGAGAAATACCATTATAAAATATTTACTGCTATGTATAATGCAAATAGTTGGTATTCATACAATGGCGCAACAGCCATATAGCCTGGTTCATTATGATGAAAAACTACTACCACAAACTACTGTTGGAAATATAGTACAAGATGAAAATGGCTATTTATGGATGAATACACAATTTGGTATCGTTCGATTCGATGGTGAAAAAGTGCGGGTTTTTACTACAGATAATCTCAAAGGTCTTACTTCGAACCGGATACGTGTATGTTCAAAAGGTTATGATAATTCCATTTATTTTGTAGATGAAAATAATGTAATTATAAAGGTGAAATCACCTAACGAATTTGAAATAACGGCCACAGCTGATGATATCAATAATTCAAAGTTGCCATTATATTCCCCTGAGTGCAATAGTGATTTTGGTATTATGCACTTTGATAAAAAAGCCGGCTTTAAGAAGCTGTCAGATTCATTGAAACTAGACCTGAAAAAAGAGATCTTAAAATCCTATTTCACAGGCGAGAAAAAAGGATATTTTTTCTATGAAGACATCAATGATGACATTAGATTATGTTATTATGATGGAGAGAATTACACAACAAAAATTCAGGCGAATAACTTTAAATCACAACATACTTTTAAACTTAATAATCTTATATTTCATCAAACCAGCCCGACAGTAGCGATACAGTTTGAAAAGGCAACGCAAGAAAATAAAATTCAAGTAAATGGCTTGCCGGAGAATTTTGCCCGGCGTTTTAAGGAGGAAATGCCGGTATTATTTTCAAATAGCTCGGGCGCTTTTTTTTATGATTCCGGCAGACTTTATCAATACAAACTGATTGGAAATGTGATTGATGCTAATCTTCTTTTTGAAAATCTGCCTTGTACCGGCGTCGTAAATGTGATGCAGGAAAAAAACACAGGTGATTACCTGTTAAGCACTAAAAGCGCAGGTTTTTATCGTGTAAAAAAGAAAAGGTTTGAGGCCATCAATTTGAATAATATCAATTGGCAGGCACTTGGTAAAAATACCAGCGCCAACCAGGATATTGCCTATGCGCTTAATCTTTGGGACAAACAACATATTTTTTACAACGGCTATATTACGCCGGTCAAAGGAAAAGGTTTATCCAGGCTCTACCAAAAAACGATTAAACCTCATTTCAATTACTTTTTCCATTACCCAAAGGACAGCTTGCATATCTGGTTAAGTTTTAATGATAGTATTCAAAGTTTTAATAAAAAAACAGGTGAATACACGCCGCTCCTGAAAATTTTAGATCCCAAAAGTGCTGTCGAACTTTCTAATGGAACAACTATTATTGTAGCAGCCAAACAAATAGTATCCCTTAAGAATAACCTGTCTACGAAACTTTATCAAAATGATTCCATCTATATAACCACCGCTGAAAAAGTGACGGAAGATTGCCTCGCAATAGGTACTGAAGACGGCTTTTATTACTATTATATTTCCACGAAAAAACTACAGCCTGTTCCCTACGATAAACATTTAAAGATTCGATTTATTTTTAAAGATAAATCAGCAAGAGTTTGGTTTACAACTTATGGGCAGGGTTTATATTATGCCTCGGGCAATACTATCATTCCGATTCCTGCTGATAACGCCGGTTATCTTGCCATTGGACATAGTATCGTAGAAGATAACAGTGGTCATTTTTGGGTACCTACTAATCATGGGTTATTTAAATTGGGCTATTCATCTCTGCTTTCGATAATCGATGGCCGGAGCAACAAATTATATTATACCTATTTCGATAAAACAGATGGTTTTAATACTAACGAATTCAATGGTGGCTGCTTTCCTGCATATGCATATGACAGGGAAAGTGGTGTTCTCTATTTTCCTTCCATGTCCGGAATCATTCAATTTCACCCGGATTCTATACTAAGTATGGTTAGCAAAAGCAGTATTATTTTCGATGAAATTTTAATAAATGATACAGGCCATGTGTATGCGCTTAGTACTAAACTTGTTTTTCCCAGCCAGACTTCATCTTTAAAAATCTATTTTTCCTCACCGTATTACGGTCATAATGAAAATATCAAGTTTAGCTACAGCATTAGCAATAAACCCGGGCAATGGAAATATCTTGAAAACGACCGAAGCATAGCTTTAAATAATCTGCCTGGTGGGAATTATACGATCACTGTCAGAAAAGAAGAAGCTTCCGGCAACCCGGTTACAAATACGATCAACTTTACAATTCAGAAAGATTTTTTCGAAACTACTTTTTTTCTATTCTTATTATTAGCACTTGCATTCGGATTAACGTACCTGACTTTTAGGGCACGACTTCTTTTTTTGGCAAATGAAAGAAAACGATTGGAAAAAGAAGTTGCCTTTAGAACTGCCAACCAAAAATTATTGATGGATCATAAAGAAAAAATTATTGAAGTTTTAATACATGATATTAAATCACCTCTTTATTTTTTGAATTCCGTAGCGGCAAGCCTGGATAAAAATATCACGATAAATAATGCGATAAGAAATAAAGAATTGACAAATGGTATTGCTACTAGTCTCAACAGCCTCTTTTTGCTTACTCAGGATTTTTCCATCTGGCTCAATAGCTCACAACCAGGTCATCTGCAAAATTATGAAAACGTAAATCTGGTAAATATCATAGAAGAATCATTAGACATTTATTCGGAAGTGATCGATAAAAAAAACATTTCTATCAATAAATACTTTAGTCCAATAATTATCCTGGGAGATGAGCCAATGATAAAATCTGTAATGAGAAATCTTATAGACAATGCTATTAAGAATACCTCTCACGGCGGAATTACCATTAAATGCGAATACTTAATTGAAAAGAAAAATTGTATAATCGAGATCGCGGATACAGGTATAGGAATGGCAGCGGAACGATTAAAGGCGTTAAACCAATTTTTTGAATCTGACCAGGAAATATTGATTTTTTCCACTTCCGGGTTTGGTCATAAAGTAGTCAAAGATTTTCTCTACAAACTTGGCGGTACTATTTTCTACCGACAAAATAATCCCTCCGGAGTGATTGCAACGGTGTCCATCCCTCTCTCGCACCAATCCATTTGATAAAAGTTTAAAGTAGATTTTACAAGATCATTACCAGTCCCTGTGATAATATAAATAGCTGCTTTACAAAAAGATTATTGTCTCTAAAGTATTATTTTTCCTCCCGGATCAGTTTCAATATTGGTAACCTCCCCATGATACTTCTACTACTATTAATAGTCATGATTAATAATGTTGGAAATAAAAAAATAAAAAAATTCGAATTAATTCTACAATATACATTTTGACAATTACGTTGCTTTGTGAAGTGATTTTGCGGCAAATTTTGGTTCAAAATTTTAAGATAAAATAGCCCAAAAAATGTGTGGGCAATTGCCATTGACCGTGATCAGGAAATTAAAACAAAGCAAGGAGGAAAAAGAAGATTTGAAATTTTACTTTTTTTTATAAATCAAAAGAATGGAAGCATATAAGATTGTTCTCCTGTTCATTATCCCTTCAAATGATTCTTTATGACAGCCACTACCAATAAGTTAGAAAATTTACCAAATAAATTTACCAGGAGTAAATTTTTGCGGGATACTATTTTGTCTGCAACCGGAATTGTTTTATTGCCTTCCATTTTTACAGGTTGTAAAAAAATTGACCATAATCCGGATTACAACCTTGGTAACCAGTCAGTTTGGGATGCAAAATTAACAAATGATGATTTGAAAAAAGCGGCAGACAATCTAAACCGGATGCGTAAGCTTTTAAAAGACCTGTATGATATTGCCTTTAAATATGACGAAGTAGTTTTAGAAGCTTTAGGATCCACCGTAGAGAATTCAAGTTGGAGAAACTTTATCGTAAATATTCTTATTGATATTGCTGCAGCAATGGCATCGGCAGCAGCCATCGCTTTAGATGGACCTCTTGCCGTTCCGGTAATTGCCTGTTTATCAGCAATCCTACATGATTGGGGCATTGGGAAAAACTTACCGGATGGAATAAACGTATTAAATGGTTTTTTTGCAGGATACCAGGAAGGGCAGATAGCAATGGGAAAAGCAATAGACGAGAAACTTGGTTTTCTGACAGACGAAAATTACCCGCTTAATGATTACAAGAACTTGCGAAATGAATGGACAGCGCCAATTGTATTCAATGGCAAATCGTATACCCTCGCGGATTTGGTAAACTCCTATTTTCCTGAGGAAGAAGACAATTCTGTTGAGTATTATGAAATTTTTGACCCGATGTACGATCACCATAAAAAATCAATTTGGAATCTGGCTGTGATAAAAACCTGTCAACTATATAGACATTATTCATTTGAAGGCAATACAACTTATAAAGAATCCCTTCGTGGAAATGCAATAAGAAATTTTTATGATGGTTATAAAGGATCATACCTTAGGGGTATCTGGGCACATCGTCCTTTAGATAGAGATGATGTAGGATTAATTTATTGGACATATTGGTATTTGGGTATTGGTGGTTATTCATTCCCGGATGCGGCAGCTAAAATATTATTTAAAGATGATACGCCAGGGCACATCATAAATCCCGACGGTTTATTCAGCAGAAGTTATGTGTTTGAACAATTTCACACCGAAAAACCAGATTTTACTACTTATGGCCACGAGATTGGCACCAATGATGCCTGGGATTTTGATGTGAATGCGGATGACTGGGAATTTTCTTGTGGATTGTTTCCAGTGCTGGCAAAAATATAGACTGAAGTAAATTTCATTTATACAATTTTGTTTTTGGCGGAAAAACCAAAGAAATATCCACTACCAATGCTTAAAATTTACCGGTAACATTTTATTAAAACCTTCTAAAATTTAATTCCTTAAACAAAACATTTTGTACAAACGACCATTTTTAACCATTATAATTATCCTTTCATTTTTTACAAATTCAGGCTTTGATAAAAAGAATTATACGAACGAGCCTTTGAAGGAAGGTCTTCAAAAATTGCTGACTCAGCATTTAGAACCCTACAAAGCTCAATTCCCGGGCAAGACAATTGGTTATGGACTTTATATAAAAGGCCCTACGGGAGATGTATATGCATCTTCCGGATTCCCTGAAAAAATGGGAATGAATATACACTTCAAAGGAGCGAGTACTACCAAAACATTTACAGCCGGTGCTATTCTTAAACTTCAAATGGAAGGTAAACTAAATATTGATGATCTTATTACAGCAAATATGCCTGGTAAAAATGAACCTTATATTCCGGCTACGGATGACTATGCAATACCGTATAAAAACAAGATTACAATCCGTCTTTTATTGCAACACAGAGCCGGCGTTTTTGATGTGACCAATACCGATATTCCAGACAGCATCAATGCTCCTTATGCCGGACAACGTTATTTTGATTATATAATTAATCATGAGGGTAAGGAACATACATTTACTTTTAATGAGCTGATAGGTGTTGCCGCCAAAAATAATCTAAGTTATTTTGAGCCCGGTACAGCATTTCATTATTCCAACACAGGTTACAATTTGTTAGCGGTGATTATTGAAAGAGTTTCAGGAAAAAGATATGACCGGTTTCTACAGAATGCGTTTTTAACACCTCTCCATTTAGCGCATACTACTTTCCCATATCTAGGTAGTGATAATCAAATGCCCTCTCCTTATTTACCCGGATGGCTAAGAATGAAAAATGAGGTGATAGCTTATGACGAAGACAATATGTCTTTTGCTGTATCAGAAGGAAATGTGATCACAACACCTGCCGATCTGGCTAACTGGGCATATGCTTTATATGGTACAAATAAAATTGTAAGTAAAGATTTGCATAAACAAATGATAGATGTTTTACCCTCTTATGATGTGAATGTAAATTATGGATTAGGCACGTCAACTTATCCTAAAGATCTCGGTATGGGCCATGATGGCATAAGACCCTCTTACATAACTATTATGCGGTATGAACCTATTTCAAAATCATCTTATGTACTCTTTTCCAATTTCCTGAATTTTGATGAGGTAAAGAAACAGGCAAATGAAATGCATGACATTTTAATTGAAGCAGTGAAATTAAAAGCCGCTTCGCATTAATTATGATAAATTGATCCCTGCCAAATTTATCCACATAATGGTAAAGAGGAGAGATGTAATAAGCTAATAATTTTCTTATAACTATTTTTTATATCTGCATCACTAATAAATAAAAAAGACATCAACGCTCCTGCCAAAGCAAGGCCTGCGCTGATTCGCATTACATTAGAGTAGGTCTGAATAAAACCTTCTTTATATAAATACGCCACTACATTTTTATGGGTTTGAGGAACATCACCGGGAACTTTAGCATCTCCAAGATTGCCTCCTTGTATAATGACTTGCTTTTTTATATTTCCAGGTAAAGAAATATTCTTTAATTCACCACCTAAAAAGCCTGTAAATAAAAGTATAGCTATGGCACCAACAATGGCATTTGTAAATACATTTTAGATGCGCGAAAAAGCATTATTTACGCCGGATGCTGTACCTGAAAAGTGATTGGGTAAGGCGCCCATAACGGTGGAGGTGAGCGGCGTAACTGTCAGAGACATTCCCAATCCGAATATAAATATTCCGGGAAAGTAAGTAGTCCAATAATGGGATGGGCCATTTGAATCTTTTACAAATGATAATAAAAGGAAACCGGTAGCCACCAGTAAAGGGCCGCCAATCAAAAACCGGCGTGATCCATATTTATCACTCAATGATCCGGACCATCTTGAAAAAATGATGATCAAAAAGGTGAATGGCAAAATAGTCAAACCAGCCTGCAATTGGCTATAGCCTTGTATTTGCACCATATTTAATATAAGAAAAAGCATACCGGCAAACAATCCTGCATATAAAAAGAAGGTTAGTAAATTAGCCCCGTTGAAAGTTTTATTTTTAAATAAATCAAGTGGCATCATGGGATGACTGCTTTTTTTCTCAATCAAAATAAAAAGTATTAAAGCGAGTATTCCTGCACCGATAGACAAATAAACCTGTACATTATTAAGGCCGTTTTCAGGTATTTTCAGGAACCCATAAGTCAGCAAAGCCAAACCGGTAATGATGGTAAAAGAACCAGAATAATCAATAGAATTATCTGCTTGCCCATCTGTGCTTTCAGGCACTTTAAACCA
>JBDTEF010000226.1:0-9385 GCA_039922615.1 Ginsengibacter sp. | reverse complement strand
GCACTTCCTACGTCCGGCGCTGCAAAAGTCAGGTTCTGCAGATTTAAGTTCTCTATATAAGGAATGTAAATCGCAGAGGAATCCAAATGATCTACGGGAATGTCAAAGTAACCCTGTATTTGAGGTGCGTGTAAATCCATTGTGATCACTCTATCTGCTCCTGCCGCAACAATCATATTGGCTACCAGCTTAGATCCTATGGCTACACGAGGTTTATCTTTTCTATCCTGCCTTGCATATCCATAATAGGGTATTACGGCAATGACTTTATATGCTGATGCTCTTTTAGCCGCATCAATCATCAGGAGTAATTCCATTAAATTATCTGTAGGAGCAAAAGTGCTTTGAATAAGAAAAACAAACTGGCCACGAATACTCTCCATGTATTCAACGCCAATTTCTCCATCGCTAAATTTTTGGATATTGATCTTTCCAAGCGGTTCGCCAAATTTCAATGCGATCTGTTTTGCAAGGTATTGGCTACCTGTACCTGAGAAAAGTTTTACGTTGGTATGCATAGTATAATTTGTAGGAGGAAAATAAACTTTTGCAAAATTATCATTTATATTTAGGGAAATAAACTCCTTTTTATGGAAACTACTAACAATTCATCCACTTCTATCAAAAATTGGGCAGTTGATGATCGTCCAAGGGAGAAACTGGCAACACAGGGAAGCAGTCATCTCAGTGATTCAGAATTATTGGCGATACTCCTTGGTACCGGTAGTGGAAAAAAAACAGCGGTTGACCTGGCAAAAGAGGTACTCGCTTTAGGAAAAAATAACCTGGATGAATTGGGGAAACTTTCTCTTCATGACCTGAAGCAGGTAAAAGGAATCGGCGAAGCAAAAGCAATAACCATTGCTGCTGCATTAGAATTGGGAAGACGAAGAACTGCTTCTCCAATTTTGAAAAGAGATTTTTCCAGGTCCAGTGCGGAACTTGCTAAATATTTACAGGTAGCGCTAAAGGATACACCATATGAAGTATTTGCAGTTGTTTTTTTAAACAGGGCCAACAAAATTCTTGATTTTCAAAAAATAAGCACAGGAGGAATTACCCATACGATTGTAGATCCCAGGATCATTTTCAAAAAAGCCCTTGAAGTAAAAGCAACCTCATTGATTCTTTGCCATAATCATCCCTCGGGAAATTTAAAACCTAGCAGGGCAGATGAAGAAATAACCCAGAAATTAAAAAGTGCCGGTGCATTGCTGGACATCACCGTGCTGGACCATATGATTGTAAGTGATGAAGGATATTACAGTTTTGCAGATGAAGGGATTATGTAATTGCTGATATAGATATATCCGGAGCACATAAGCTTAGAATGAAAAATGGCTTTCTCTATTCGGGAAAGCCATTTTAATTAAATTACCTGTTAATACTTAAAAATTTCTTGAACCATCAGGCTGGTAAGTGTACCTGAATGTGTAAATTAAAGTAACTGGTGTATAACCTACAAACTCAGCATAATCTACTTTAAGAATTTCTAATTTTACATAATGATTATCACTTGTTTTGATAATAAAAAAACGATCTGCTTTTGGAGAAAAGACATGTGTTACATCATTGTAATTATACCAACCAGCCGTCAGGTCGGTGTTGATAGCTCTTTTAGTGGCTGAGGTATCATAAGCATAACCACTCTCCGGTGCCATATTTAAACCATCAAAGGTTATATTTTTACTTGCATCTACCATTTGTGTAATCACACCAGCAGTACCCGGGCCACTTGAATGACTATTGATAATCAGGTTTACAAAGTTAAAACCTACATCCCATTTCGTAGTTGCTGAATCGGAATTCGGTACGACCATTCCATTTTTAAAATCATATAAAGTAAAACTTTCGTTAGAGTTAAAAGATGTCTTAAGAGAATCAGTTTTACTAAATTTAGGAGCAGGTTGAGGAGTAATGGGATCATTTTTTTTGCAGGATATAAATCCTAACATCAATAAAGCACAAGCCATCAGGCTTAGATTAATCGTTTTCATAGTTGTTTTTGTTTCTGAAATTTGTAGTTAACATTAATAAAAAAAGTTCTGCCGTAAAGATTAGGCATTTGTAGTTTGTTGGTATAGTTTAAAATATTTTCTGCTCCGGCCTGAGCTTCAAAATTTTTATTGATTTGTTTAGAAAATGTTGCGTTTACCAGCATAAAACCTTTCACAAATTCACGGTCATCGTCAAGGATAGCATTTCCATCCGTAAAACCATTTAGCCCGCTAAATCCATATTTGCCCCTGTATTTAGCAGTAATAAAAGCTGACCCATTGTACAATATATTGTTGTATTGTAAACGAAGATTGGCTGTGTTTCTGCTTCTATTATAAAGACCTTTATATTCATCAGCCGTAACCAGTTTGGTTACGTAAGTCACAGGATCTCTCTTATACATTTTTCCCTCTTTTATTTCACGTACCACTTCTTTATCTTTCGCTATCAGGAATTGGTAGCCGCCAAAAGCTGCAAAATTTTTATTAAAACTGTGGGAGAAATTTGCTTCGAGGCCTTCAGTATAAACGGCGTTCAAATTTTTATAGGAATAAATGGCCTGGTTATTCGTTTTGGTAAATGGCAGATTATATGTTTCTATCAGGTTGGATATGTCGTTTCTAAAAAGATTAAACTTAATTACAGTATTTGCATTCACCGTGAGATCGAAGCCCAGGTTGACGCCTATTGATTTTTCCGGAGAAAGAACAACACCATTTGAATAGGAATTAATATTTATTTTACTATCAAGTTGTCCGCTTTTTTGTAATGATTGTAAACCTGTGCCCAATTCACTTGCGCCAATAAGCGTGTAACCAATAAGGGAATTGGAAAAATTCAAAAATTGTTGTCTAAAATCAGGTGCTTTAAAACCGGAACCAATACTTCCTTTTAAAATAAGCGCTGAACCAATTTTTTGCGCAATGGCAATTTTTGGACTTAATTGAGCAGCATATAAAGAATTCTTATCAAATCTTGCACCCAGGATCAAATTTGTTTGCTTATAATTAAATTGCTTTTGACCAAAAACATACCACGAGTCTATTTTTTTCTCATCACCATAACGTCCTGAATTTACGGTCTCGAAATTATAACCTGTTCCCATCACAAAAAGTGATTTCGGATTGCTACCTATATTGACCTGTAATTCCGGTTTCAAGAGAAATTGGTCGATTTTAATTTCTTCGTATAAAGAATCATTTTTGGTAAGTGATACTGCCGCATTATTTGAATATCCTGTAGCATAAAGGGAAGCAAAATAATTAATGCTGTTATTGAGGGTATGCTCCCATCGGCCATATATACTTTTATCTGTTTCTATTGTATGGCCACCAACTGCTTCAGGTAATTGTTCAGTAAAAATTTGATAGTTGTTAGTTTGGTTGTCCCTGAAATAACGACCAGAGAGAATAAATTTATTCTTATTATCAGGTTGGTAAATCACTTTTGCATTAATGGAATAGTCAATGAATGGGTCAACTGTTTTTCCATAAATGTTTTTATCCAGGTCATAACCGTCACTGCTGAATCTATTGGCAAAAAGTTGAATAGCTGTTTTATTCCTCTTTACATTACTGGAAATCGTAGTTCCCCATGTATTATTCGTCCCATAATGTACCTGGGTATTTAATTCATCTTCCAAGGGTTCTTGTGTAATGATATTAATGACACCAGCGAGTGCATCCGATCCATACAGGCTCGTTGCAGGACCTTTCAATATTTCCACTTGCTTGATATTTCCGACAGCAATACGCCCGAGATTCACAATTCCGGCATTTCTTCCTGTTAGTGGTTCGCCATCAACCAATATCAAGGTATATGCAGGATCCAATCCCTGCATCTGTATACCATCACCAAATGGATTTGGATAACCTTGTAAAGCTGTACCTAAAGGATTATTGGCGATCACCAATCCTGTCTGCATCTGCAATATATCAATCAATTTTTGAGACCCGGATGATTGTATCGCTTTTGAAGTAATTACCTGGATGGGAAGAGGAACATTTGACATCTTATTCTCCGTACGTGTCCCTGTTACTACTACTTCATCCAATATTTTATTAAAAGTGGAATCTTTAGTATTTACCTGGGCTGTGGCCGGAGCTAAAAAAAACAGGACAATTATAGTATAAATAATTCGGGATATCATCTTTCGGATTGCAAAGTTGCCATTGTTAACTAAGAGAATTATCACAGCATTGTCAAAATTTAAATACCTGCAAATAAACCATCCTTATTGGATTTCTTATCTGTTGGATCGGGAGATTGAAAGAAGGATACAAAATTGCTGTTGGTAACTTCCATTCCGGATAATTATTTTTTACCTGGTCCAAAAATAGCAGAATGGTAAATAAAAGGGAATTGAATCTACCTGAATAATAACTCACAGGGTTTGATCCCTGTGTGCTTTTTAAAGGCAGTTGAGAAATGAGATATAGAAGAATACCCCAGGGAAGCTGAAACATCTGTCACCGTAAGACCTTTCTCGTATAATAAATATTTGGCGTGTTCCATTCTTTGACTTTGAAAGAAATCAAAAATAGTTGTCCCATACATTTCCTTAAATCCTTTTTTAAGATAACATTCGTTGATAGCGGCTTTGCGGCTTAATTCACGAATAGTAAGAGGCTCTCCAATATGTTGCAATAAAATTTCTCTTGCCAGGGCAATCTTTTCTCTGTCAGCTTCGTTTGCCAGAAATTTGCAGGAAAATACTTCCTCTCCTTCACCAGCCATACAGTCCATGCTATAAAGCAGGAGCATTTGTGTTTGTGCATTGATGAAAATATTTTCCATACTATCAGTATAGGAATGGTTCATCAATTGGTCAAGAACCGTCCGTGTACGGCTGCACAGCGGCATATTTTTAGAAAAAGTTGAGGTATGATTAAAGTTGAGAATATCGTCAGAGAATGAAGTCGTTTTTAAACCTTTTACAAATTGTGTTAGATGATTGGCATTAAAACGAAACAAAGCGACATCTATTGTATCTATTAACTCGTCACACTTATGGGTAGTCGATTGTTTGCAAAAATTACATTCCTTGTCTTTTTCTTTACAATACCTGTTACCGGAAATACAGAATACCAATTCCAGATTTGCTTTCTCTATATCGCCATTTTCATAATTATATACCAACATTCCGAGGTCTTCCATAGAAACATTTGGCATTTTGCGATACCTGTTAATCACATACTGTACAGAACCGGGAATAGATTGTGACCTATGTTGTACCAATTCTAAATCTTCCTGCATCACAGGATGATTTAATGAAATAGCCAATATGTTTTGTAAAGTTTCCATGAGAGGGTGCGAAGTTACAACTTTTATAAATCATGGAAAATAGCCTGGGTTTTATGAAGTAATAATATAACAATTTATAGCTAACTATTATCATTTTTTAATAGGAATTACACAGTCATTTATGTATATTTGCATACATTTTTTTTAACCATTACAACCTAATATTATTCCCCAAAATATGGAATTAGATTCAGCAGAAGTTTTGCTCCCAAAGACAGAAAGTTATGGCGCAGATAGCATCCAGGTGCTTGAAGGGCTTGAAGCAGTAAGAAAACGACCTGCGATGTATATCGGTGATGTAGGTAACAAAGGTTTGCATCATTTGGTTTATGAAGTAGTTGATAACTCTATAGATGAAGCATTAGCGGGTTATTGTACCAAAATAGCTGTTACTATTAATAAAGACAACTCGATTGAAGTGCAGGATAACGGAAGAGGTATTCCTACCGGCATTATGAAAAAAGAGGGCCGTAGTGCACTCGAGGTAGTAATGACTGTACTGCATGCAGGTGGAAAATTTGATAAAAATACCTACAAGGTAAGCGGCGGTTTACATGGTGTAGGGGTAAGTTGTGTAAATGCTTTGAGCAATTATTTTCATGTAACAGTCAACCGGGAGGGTAAAACGTTTGAACAGGAATATTGCAAAGGATTCCCACAGTATCCTGTACGCGAAATTGGTGTTAGCGAAACAACAGGCACAAAGGTTCATTTCCTGCCGGATAATTCCATTTTTATTGTTTCAGAATATAACAGGGAAATTTTAGCCAACAGGCTTAAAGAATTGTCTTTTTTAAATAAGCAAATTACTATCACGCTTACTGATCTAAGGGTAGGAGAAGAAGATGAACAAGGAAAACCATTCTTTAAATCTTTTCATAGTGAAGGTGGAATTGTGGAATTTGTAGAATTGATCGATAAAAATGGTGGACGTCAGTCATTGTTGCCAACGGTGATTCACTGTGACGGTTATGATGATGTGAATAATGTAACGGTGGACGTAGCTATGAACTACAATACAGGATACCAGGAACACCTTTTTAGTTATGTAAATAATATTAATACCATTGAAGGTGGTACACACGTTTCGGGTTTTCGACGTGCGGTTACCCGCGTTTTTAAAAGTTATGGCGAAAAAGAAGGTATGTTTGAAAAGGCCAAAGTGGTAATTGAAGGTGATGATTTTCGCGAAGGACTTACAGCAATTATTTCTGTAAAAGTGCCTGAGCCACAATTTGAAGGTCAGACCAAAACCAAATTAGGAAATAATGAGGTAATGGGAATTGTAGATTCTACATTGAGTAAAACATTAACCGCCTTCCTGGAAGAAAATCCTAGAGAAGCAAAAACGATTATCCAAAAAGTAATTTTAGCAGCACAAGCGAGAGCTGCCGCCAAGAAGGCGCGCGAAATGGTACAGCGTAAAAGTGTGCTTACCGGTGGTGGACTACCCGGTAAACTGGCTGATTGTAGTGATAAAGATCCATTTAGATGCGAATTGTTTCTAGTCGAAGGAGATTCAGCGGGTGGTACGGCCAAGCAGGGTAGAGATAGAAGCTATCAAGCCATTTTGCCACTACGAGGAAAAATACTGAATGTAGAGAAAGCAATGGAACACAAGATATATGACAATGAGGAGATCAGGAATATGTTTACCGCACTAGGCGTTAAAATAGGTACTCTTGAAGATCCTAAAGCACTTGATTTAAGTAAACTTCGTTATCATAAATTGATCATCATGACGGATGCTGACGTGGATGGCAGTCACATTGCTACATTGATCCTCACATTCGTTTACCGATATATGAAAGAATTGGTGGAACAAGGTTATGTTTACATTGCACAACCACCATTATATCAATTAAAAAAAGGAAAGGAACATACTTATTGCTGGACTGATGAGGAACGTAAAGCCTGGATCCAATTGGTTGCCCCGGGAAATGAAAGTTCCGTAAATATTCAGCGCTATAAAGGTTTGGGTGAAATGAATAGTGAGCAACTTTGGGAGACTACTATGAACCCGAATACCCGTACCTTAAAGCAGGTAACCATTGATAGTGCAGTAGAGGCAGACGCTGTTTTTAGCATGTTAATGGGAGATGAAGTACCACCTAGAAGAGAGTTTATAGAAAACCATGCAAAATATGCTAAGTTGGATGTGTAATGATTTGGTTACAAAATCATTTATCTCTTTATCTGATTAATGAAATTTTTTGAGGGATAAAAAAGAGCCGGTTCATTCTTGAGTCGGCTCTTTTTGTGGAAAGCAAAAAATTTGATTACAGGATTTAAAGCATATTGTGTAAATTCCTCTGAATACATTAAGGATGAATGAACTCATATGATTCATTTCATAATTACTCCCTGACTCCATACCAGGCTGTAATAATTTTCGCATGAGGGTTGATTTGCAATTGCCATGTTGTATTAATGAGCATTGTTTTACGTTCTTCTGTAGTGTAGGCATTCCAACCAGGATTCCCTGTTTTTGCAAATTGCACCCAGGCATTCTGCATCTTATCTGCTAAGTCGTGTGGTGCACCATTTGGCCCTAACATTCCTCTTTCACCTGTGAGGTTGTTTAGGTTATCGAAAACAAAGGGCATTTCAAGTCCATGGTAAGCGCCATAACTTCCATTTTGATAGGAGGATGGCCACGCGAACTCATACATGTATGTCCTGCCTTGTAATTTTGAATGTGCATCTGCATAGCGAATCGAAGGAATCTGTGCCTGGTAGGAAGTAAGAATGGCAGAAAAAAGTTGTCCAAGATTTTTTTTAGGATATACTTTTTTATAAACAGCAATCAATGCTGAAGGTGCGGGATGCACAGCTTGAACGGCTTTGTTTAAAATAATATTTAACCTGATCTTTTTCAATATTCCTGAAGGGATCAGAAACGTATTCATTTCATCTGAATTATATCCAATCAACAAATCGAAATCACCTCCTTTGCCTGACTGTAAACTCCTTAACGGTATATCCGGAACAATCTCCCCATCAATAACGGGTAAAAATAACGTTACTCCCCCGGATGGGTCGGCATGCTCTTCCGTTTCAAGACCTACCATTTTGGCCGTAACTTTTGATTGCGCAATCAAAAGTTGTTCGGGTGTAAATTCTAAATAAGCCTCCCTGCTATTTTTAATTTTTAGTTGTTTGGCATATTGATTAGCAATCCGGTCAGCCTGTTCACTGCTAAATGCAGACTGCCCACTGCCACTTTCCATAATTGCTCTTTTGAATAACCCCTTTGCAGCCGGACTTACGACTAGTACTCCCACACTTATAGCTCCTGCGGATTCACCGAAGATGGTTACGTTATCAGGATCACCACCAAAGGCAGTAACATTATCATGCACCCATTGCAACGCCGCTATCTGGTCACGGATACCAATATTTGTTGGTACACCGTTTATTTTCAGAAAACCCTCAATGCCCAGGCGATAGTTAAACGAAATCATCACTACGCCTTTTTTTGCGAAGTTGGTGCCATCAAAGAGGGGAGCGTTACTACTTCCGATGACAAACGCTCCTCCGTATATGTACACCATTACCGGCAAATGATTCGCATGTACATCAGGTGTCCATACATTTGCGGTTAGGTAATTATCACCCTTTACCCACCCCTTGCCGTATATAGGCGTTTCGTCTATGCCGTCTTTTTTAGGTTGATATGGTGAAGGAGGTGTTGGCCCAAATTTGAGCGCATCCCGGATGCCATCCCACTTCTCAGGCTTCGCGGGAGCTGCAAAACGGAGGCTACCTACGGGTGGCGCTGCGTACGGTATACTCTTAAAAACAGAAATGCCTTCACTCATTTTTCCACGAACCTTGCCGGCTTTTGTTTGTACAACAATATCTTGGGCGTTGGCTGAAAATATAAATGCCAGTATAAACACCGTCATTATAATCAGTCTATTCGTTTTCATAAGAAATGGTTTTAAAATTGCTCACTAATTTACTGGACTCATTATTCTTTTGCCCCAAATAAGATTTCTTTATTTCTGTACCAGATTGCCTGGTCTGCTAGTTGTGTGGACCTGTGGCGAAAATGCAGGCTACCTAAATTCAATCCAATAGC
>JBDTEF010000225.1:0-9716 GCA_039922615.1 Ginsengibacter sp. | reverse complement strand
TTGCCACAAAAGCTCAGAAGAGCAATACTTACAACGCGTACATTTATGGAATTCTTATTGATGGAAATGTAGAAATGGGCGATTATGCGGCAGCTGTAGATAACGCTGATAAAATGATTTCTATAAGGCCTGATTTAAGTTCTTATTCCAGGATATCATATTTACGTGAAATCCACGGTGATTATCCGGGAGCTATTAGCGCAATGAAATTGGCAGTAGAAGCAGGAGGTCCCGGAGATGAATCAACAGAATGGTCAAGAATACAATTGGCACGGTTATACGAAAATACCGGCGATTTAAAAAGTGCTGAGATGCATTATATGATTGCTTTAGAAGAGCGCCCCGATTTCGGCTATGCTAATGCAGGACTTGGACATATTGCGCTTGCTACCAAGGATTATCCCAAAGCTATTGCTTATTATGAAAAAGCGGCTTCATCCTTAAATGATTATGCCATCCAGGAACAATTATCCCAAATATACAGGCTTAATGGCAATACAAAAAAAGCGGATGATCTATTACAAAAACTAATAGATGAAATGAATAATGATGAAAAAAAGGGTGCCAGTGATGAAAGTATCGGACACTATGCAGATCGCGAATTAGCTTATGCCTACCTGCTAAAGAAAGATAATGAATCTGCCCTGAAACATGCACTTTTAGAATATAACAGGCGGCCAATGAATATTGATGTGAACGAGACGGTGGCCTGGGTATATTATAAAATGAAGGATTATGATAAAGCAATGCCCTATTTGCAAACTGCATTAAAAACCAATTCAAAAAATCCGATACTTCTTTGTAATGCAGGTCTTATTTATGCAGCTTCCGGCAAAAAAGAATTGGCAAAATCAACCCTGACTGAGGCGTTAAAAAATGATCCCAATATAGATATCGAATTGAAAGCAGAAAGTTCAAATGTTTTGAAATCCTTGTAATTGATATGGAACAGCCTAACTATAGATTTAAAGTTTTCCTGGCGTTTCTATGTCTTGCACTGCCATTTGCAAATTATGCGCATACGATCAATTACGTGCTGGAGAAGGCTCCTGTAAATGATGTGGTATGGTATTATTTTAAATTGGGCGTTAGTCATATTATTCCTGATGGCTTTGACCATATTTTATTCGTGGTCAGTCTTTGCCTGCTGAATACAAAGATCAAAACAATCTTATGGCAGGCCTCGGCATTTACGGTTGCACATACAATAACTCTTGCGTTAAGTATGAAAGGTATTATTCAGTTGCCCGCAGATGTTGTAGAACCTTTGATTGCTTTATCTATCATGTTTGTGGCTATTGAAAATATTTTATTAAGTAAATTAAAGCCATGGCGAATTGCCATCGTTTTTATGTTTGGCCTCGTACACGGGATGGGATTTGCTTCGGCACTCAATGAAATAGGCATACCACGAAATAAATTTTTCACTTCTATTTTTTCCTTCAATGTAGGTGTTGAAATAGGGCAGATAATTGTAATTGCAGGTATGTTTTTACTCATTATTAATCCACTTGGGAAAAAACCATGGTACAAAAAGTTTGTAGTATATCCATTATCAGGTGCAATTGCATTAATTGCTGCCTATTGGACTTATACAAGAATTTTCGTTTAAATCAATTTCAATAAATGTATTTTTTGTCCATATTATGAAATTTACAATTGCCTATTATTTATTGTTGCTTTATTGTACGGCAATTTTTCAACCATTGATTGCGATTGCTATTGATGCATGGTCTCATACATTTGCTGAAGCGAATCACATTGCAACCGTGCATATGATTTATGGAACGCATCATCTAGACGTATCATTGGCGAATGCTAATTCCGATGATACCAAAAGTCCTAATAAAATGAAAGTGGATGATAGCGCACGGGTACATATTGCCGTAAAAGAATATAATTATTGCTTACCTGCATTGTTGCCTTCCCTACAATTTCATACTATTATAAAAAGTAAATTTTTAAGTGTTTTTATTTTAAAGCACACCCCGCCTCCCAAATTTTTTTGAACAAATATTGATTCCTCCATTTCTTAGGGCAAATTTCATTGGCACATCAGCATTGTTTAACGACGATATGATATCCTGATGCCCTTTCCTTATCATTAATTTTCAAAAAAAATTTGTTATGTACAAACTTATATTATCAATAATTACACTGTTTTTTTCTTTATGTTCCACCTCCCAAACATTAATCACAGGCAAAATTGTTGATGCCAAAAGCCGGCAACCGCTTGATGCGGCCGTCATTCAGCAAGCCGGGAAAAATAATATTAAAACACTCACAGATGATTACGGAGAATTTTCAATTAAAGTTGAAAATGATGTGGCTCCTTTAATTGTTTCCTATATCGGCTACAGGCCTGATACCATTAATTTATCAGGAAAAACAAATTTATTAATCAGCCTAAGACCGGATGTAGTTAATTTAAAGGATATAATAATTACGCAAAATGCCGGTCAACAAAAATTTGCTGCACTTGCCAGGGTTGATCTGGATCTGAAACCTGTGAGAAATACCCAGGAATTAATGCGGCTTGTACCGGGACTATTTGTGGCACAGCATGCCGGCGGTGGCAAAGCTGAACAGATATTTTTAAGAGGCTTTGATTGTGACCACGGAACAGATATAGCAGTAAGTGTAGATGGTTTACCGGTTAATATGGTTTCCCACGCACATGGCCAGGGCTATGCGGATGCTCATTTTATCATTCCCGAAACAGTGAATAATATAGATTACGGTACGGGCCCATACTATACGCAGGAAGGGAATTTGAATACTGCAGGCTATGTAAATTTTAGCACTTACAACAATATACCAAAAAGCAGGGTGCAATTGGAAGGAGGGTTATTCAATACCTACAGGGCCCTGGCAATGATTGATTTATTGAAGAGAAACAAGGATAAACAAAGCGCCTATTTTGCAGGGGAATATAATTATACAAATGGACCTACGGTGAATCCCCAAAAATTCAGTAAGATCAATTTATTTGGAAAATATAATCTTGCCTTATCGTCAAATACGCAATTGACAGCGTCATTGTCTGCTTTTACAAGTAAATGGAATGCTTCCGGTCAAATTCCGGAGCGAGCAGTGGACAAAGGTTTGATTGGCCGTTTTGGTTCGATTGATCCATCAGAAGGAGGAAATACGAGAAGATATAATGCCAATATCATGCTGAAAAGTAAAATCGCTAACGGCACTACCTGGGAAAACCAGGTCTATTATACGAAGAATTTTTTCAGCCTCTATTCTAATTTTACCTTTTTTCTACTTGATCCAGAGAATGGTGATGAAATACACCAGGCAGAAAGCCGTAATATGGTAGGCTATTTATCAAAATTATCTCATAAGCGCTATTTCAAAAATTGGTCGTTAAATTCCATATATGGTGCAGGTTTTAGGTATGATGCTACAGATAGTACAGTACTTGCCCATGCAGAGAAAAGACAATTATTAAATTATTTTAATCTGGGTAAAATAAAGGAGTTGAATGCATTTGGATATGTAGAAGAACAAATCAATTTTGGAAAATGGTCAATAGATGCCGGACTGCGTTTCGATTATTTTCATTTTAATTACTTAGATCAATTACGTGCCCAGCTACCTGCGCAGGGTAAAAATATTGTAAGTCCTAAATTGAATATTCAATACTCAATTAATCCGGGAGTTCAATTGTATGTGAAAGGTGGCAAAGGATTCCACTCCAATGATTCGCGTGTAGTAGTTGGAAATAGTGGTTACGATATATTGCCGGCTGCTCTTGGAGCTGACCTCGGCATTGTACTAAAACCATCTGAACAATTGTTAATAAATCTGGCGGTGTGGTACCTGCACCTGCAGCAGGAATTTGTTTACAATGGAGATGATGCGGCATTGATTCCCGGTGGTGCAACTGTTAGAAAGGGTGTTGACATAATTGCACGTTACCAGTTTTCTCAAAATTTATTTGCAAATGTTGATATAAATATTACCAATCCCAAAACATTGAATGAAGCAAAAGGACATGATTTTATCGGACTGGCACCTACTACAACCAGTACAGGTGGGTTGTTTTATAAAAGAAGAGAAGGTATAAATGGTAGCATGTCTTACAGGTACATTGCCAACAGGTCGGCCAATGAAGATAATTCCATTATTGCCAAAGGATATTTCATTTTAGATGGCGCTATTAATTACTCAAAGGAAAAGTTTGAAATTGGGCTCGCATTTGAAAATATATTAAATTCAGAATGGAATGAGGCCCAGTTTGCAACAGAATCCAGGTTAAAAAATGAACCCGAAGCAATTACCCAATTGAATTATACTCCGGGTATTCCGTTTTTTGCAAGATTGAAATTGGCTGTATTTTTTTGAACGCAGGGTGTTTCAAATAAATTGTGACAGCATAAAATTTATACCTGGCTGTGGCACACGAGACAATTCTTTCTGCCAATTGGTTTCGTGTGTCACTAAAGAGGCTGGATTTAATTCGGTATTTTAATGCTCACGGCGCTCACCCGGCCAGATTACTTTAGGAATTCTTTTCCAACTTTTAGACCGAAGAAGATTATGACAGAAACCGGGAATTGATATAGTGTAACGATCAGCAGTGGATAGATTTGAAATAAGTTCTTTTAGTCCAAAGTAACCCTGGAGATGTTTTAACCGCGGTTATCAGTGTTCCCGGTTTCTATTTTTTTAGCATTGAATTTTTTGCCGGCGCTAAAATTATAATTGATAGAAATACTCAGATTTCTTGTTTGCCTTTTCTGGTAATAATAAATATGGGTGCCGGCATAGTTGGTAATTTCTTTTTCCCTGGAAGAATTGGTGATATCAGAGCAATAAAGTTTCAGCCTTCCCTTTCCTTTTAAAATTTTTCGACTGATACCCAGGTCACAATAAAACTGGGAACCCATTACAGTATTGGCTTCTACATATTTAGATCGGTATTCGGCAATCACTTCAATGTCCATTAAATTTTTTAAGTTGATGTTATGATTCGATTTTAATGCAAATGTTTGTTGCTGCAATTTTACCTGGTTGATCGTATATGCAGCATAGTAAGCAAAGGCACTGTTGCTGCTCGTCCAGCCTTTGCTAATGCGGAAAGGTGCCGATAAAGAAATACCGTATTCCGTATTTTTATCCAGGTTCTGGTATTGATATTCAATAATGTTTCCCATAACCGGCATTGCGATTTGCCCAATTACTCTATCAGTTATTGCCAGGTAAATAGTTGCTGAAAAATCATGCAAAAAATGATAGCCCGCTTCTACATTATGGGTGTATTGCGGCGTCAGGTAAGGGTTTCCAAGCATGATGGTATGATTATCAAACTGTAACCGGTAGGGATTTAATTCCTGGAAACCGGGCCTCTTTAACCTTCTTGCGTAATTAAGATAAACTGAATTCCCCTTCTTTTCATTCAATGTATGCGAAATAAAGATAGAAGGAAACCAGCCTAAATACTCTCGTTTGAATTGCTGACTACTGGTTAGAGAATTTCCGTTTGAAAAAGTTTCTTCGGCCCGCAAACCTGCTTTCATTTCAGTTTTACCAACTGTTTTCTCCATTGCTACATAAAACATAATGATATTTTCATTGTACAAAAAACGATTACTCATTAGGGAATCTTTTTTCCATTCTTTGCTTTGAAAATCTTCACGGATAAGCTCGTTATCTTTTTTAGATTTCGCATATTTTGCACCGGCTTTTACCTGAAGTTTTCCGCTAAGCATTTTTGTATAATCTGCCTGGAGAGAGTAAATATTGGTTTCAACAGGCGTACTTACACGGTAAGTAATATTTTGTAATGCATCATTATAGGTTGCTGTGAACTGGTTTAATTCTGATTTTTTTCCATACATATAATCGGCTACGATTTTGAATAAGGAACCGAGACTGTCTGATTTCCAACTGTAGTTTAAGGTGTTACTGATAAAAAGTGGTTTCCTTACCCAATCTGTAAATGCCTTGCCTGTAGTTTGCTCTTTGGCATCTTCATAATAACTAGAGGTGTAAAATTTATTGTAGAACTGGTTGCCAATACTAATGCTTTGGATAGCGATGGTTTGATTTTTATTAATATCGTATCCAATGCCAAAACGGAATTGCTGACGGCGGTTGTCATTATCACGTGTGCCGTTTGTTTTATACATACTATTATCGGGATAAGTAATATTGGAATTTGCATAAGAAGAATTTCTGTCACGCGACAGGGAAACAGCGCCCGTAAAATAATATTTCTTCACCTTATAATCCAGGTTTGCACCATCGCTAATATAAAATTGATCACCCTGCAACCTGTTTAAACCATAAAGTGAACCATTCAGGCCATCTTTTCGGCTTTTTTTTAAAATGATATGTATAATCCCGCCTGGTCCGGCTGCTTCATATTCTGCCGGTGGATTCTGTATCACTTCTATTTGGTTGATGTCTTCCGATCGCAACGATTTCAGGTATTCAGCCAATTCATCTTCAGACATACGTTGCACCACATCATTTATCATAACTGTTACCGATTGATTCCCTTTTATACGAATACCGCCATTATTATTTACCCATAAGCCCGGCGATTTCCGTAGTACCTCCAACCCCAAATTACCATTTGCCAGGATGCTATTTTCAACGTTAATTATATACCTATCAGCGCGCCGGGTAACCAAAGGTTGGTTAGCTGTCACGGTTATTTCATTCAGCAATTCTTTATTTTTCAGTAAAATAAATTTGGAAAAACCGGTATCCGGATAAATAAAAGGGTACACGAAAGTTATGTATCCAACCAGTGATAATTTTAAACTGTATTTTTGGTTTTTAAGGAGCGGAAAATCCAGGTTGAATTTTCCAAATTCGTCAGTAGTGGTAGCAGTAAGAAACTGGTCATTTTGTGAAAGTAAAATAGTTGCAAATGGCAGGGGAAAATTTTTGTCGTCCGTGACCATTCCACCATATTTATTTTGTGCCACAATAGGATAGGTCAACATACAACCAATTATAAAAATCAAAACCCCTTTACCCATAAATAATATTTAATCGCAAACTTAAACTAAATAAATAGTTTAATAACTAATTACTTAGTTGTTGTCTATAAAAAAATAAAACAATTGTAAAAATTAGAAATCTGTATTTTTATGAACCAGGACATACAAAATGAATGCAGCAGAAAATTACGTAGAAATAAACCGCCAATCGTGGAACAATAAAGTTGCCATTCACCTGGAATCAGCATTTTATGATATGCCGGCTTTTTTAAGTGGAAAAACATCTTTAAATGACATCGAATTAAAAATGCTCGGAGATATAAAAGGCAAATCTATTTTGCATTTACAATGTCACTTCGGGCAGGATTCGATTTCATTAAACAGGCTTGGAGCAAAGGTTACAGGCGTTGATTTATCGGACAAGGCCATAGAAAGTGCTTATCAAATTGCCAAAGAAACAAACTCAGATGCAGATTTTATCTGCTGTGATATTTATGATCTACCGCGTCATTTGGACAAAAAATATGATATTGTTTTTACGACTTATGGTACAATAGGATGGTTGCCCGATTTAGATAAATGGGCAAATATTATTGCTTCTTTTTTGAAACCCGGCGGTCAATTTATTTTTGTAGAGTTTCATCCCGTCGTTTGGATGTTCGATAATAATTTTGAAAAAATAGGGTATAATTACTTTAATGAATCGGCAATTATCGAAACTGAAAGCGGAACGTACGCAGATAAAAAAGCCAATCTCACACAGGAATTAATATCCTGGAACCATCCTGTAAGTGAAGTATTGAACAGCCTGATCAAGAACGGTCTTGTAATTAATTCTTTGGATGAATTCGATTATTCTCCCTACAACTGCTTTAATAAAATGGTTGAATTCGAGCCTAAAAAATTTAGAATTGAAAAGCTGGGTAATAAGATCCCAATGGTTTACTCAATTGTAGCGACAAAGAAAATTAAAGATTAGCATACGGATCAGGACATGATATTCATTGAAGAACCAGGTGTAAGAACTTGATGACTCTTTTAATATCCAAGCATCATTTTCCTATATTTTATTCTCCTATCAAATTGAAGATCTTCTCAGCTGCTACCATTACCATTCAACATAAATCCCCGGATATTCCAGAAAAAATACATGTACTTTTGAAAACGAGAAATTTACAACTCCACTAAACTTTTTATGAAAAAATTCCTATTCCTTTTTGCAGCAGCGCTTTCTTTGGCTGCCTGCAAAAATCAATCTTCTAAATCCATTGTAGAAATACATGGTATTGATTCTACCCTTAGCCCCGGCGACAATTTTTTTATGTATGTAAATAAAATATGGAATGATTCTGCGCAAATTCCTCCATCACAATCCGGTGTGGGAGCGTATATGTTTATGAATTATCCTCAGCGCCTGCGTTTGCAAGGTATCCTGGATAGTGTGTCAAAAGCCAGCAATGCAGCAGGAAGTATTGCACAAAAAATCGGTGATCTCTATGGTTCAGGAATGGATACGGTCACCATCAACAACAGGGGTTATGATCCTGTGAAACCTATACTGGCACGAATTGATAGCATTAAGGATGTTAGTTCAATGATGAAGTTTGTAGCTGATGAATCTAAAAATGAGAATGGAACGGTACTCGCGTTTGGAGTAAGTCCGGGCAACAAAAATAGCAGCATCAACATAGCACATATTTACCAGGCTGGTATCGGCTTGCCGGAAAGAGATTATTATTTTAAAACAGATGCGTCAAGCCTTGGCATTCAGCAGGCATATAAAAATTATCTTACTGCTTTATTGGGATTTACGGGCATTGATTCTACCAATGCAAAAAAGGATGCTGAAATTGTGTATAATATTGATAAACAGCTGGCCGGTTCTCACAAAACAAATATAGAATTGCGGGATGTAACTGCGAACTTTAATATGATGTCTGTAGCTGAATTGGCAAAGAGGCAACCAAATATAGGCTGGGCAAATGTGCTGAATGAATTGGGCGCAAAAACAGATTCTATTGATGTATCACAGCCTGCTTATTATGATAAACTAAATGCTGTTTTAAAAGTAGTTCCAATCAGCGATTGGAAGGTCTATCTCAAAGCTTATACCTTGAGTAATTATGCCGATGCCTTAAGCAAACCTTTCGTAGATGCGGCTTTTGCGTTGAATAAAGTTATTTCCGGCCAGGCGGTACAGAAAACGCGTGGGGAGAGAATGGCCAGCATAGTTGATGGATCATTGGGTGAAGGACTTGGACATTTGTATGTAAAAAAATATTTTACGGAAGATGCTAAAAAGCGCATGTTAGACCTTGTCAATAATTTGCAGAAAGCGTTTGCAGCAAGAATTGAAAAGCTCGATTGGATGAGTGATAGCACCAAAGTAAAAGCAAAAGAAAAACTTTTTGCCATCACAAAGAAAGTAGGTTATCCTGATAAATGGAGAGATTATGAAAATGTGACGATTGAAAAAGGAAAATATTTTGAAAATCTTGTTTCAGCGAATGCCAGTAATTTCCAATACCAACTGGCAAAATTGAATAAGGCGGTGGACAGGACTGAATGGTTTACAACGCCATCAACAGTCACCGCCTATTATAATCCTTCTGCCAACGAAATTGTTTTTCCTGCGGGCATTCTTCAATCTCCTTATTTTGACGAAGATGCAGATGACGCATTGAATTATGGCGGTATTGGGATGGTGATTGGCCATGAAATGACGCATGCATTTGACGACCAGGGCGCACA
>JBDTEF010000224.1:0-6675 GCA_039922615.1 Ginsengibacter sp. | reverse complement strand
GCAAAAAAAGATAAGCGTCAAAAGGAAGCCGTCATTTTTATTAAACAAAAGATTGATTCCGCAAAATGGTTTATTGACGCCATCAAACAAAGACAGCATACACTTTTAAGCACCATGAACACGATCGTTGAATACCAGAAAGAATTCTTTCTGACAGGTGAGGATACTGATCTCAGGCCAATGATTTTAAAAGATATTGCAGAGCGTACTTCGCTGGATATTTCAACAGTAAGCAGGGTGGCCAATAGTAAATTTGTACAGACGGAATTTGGAACATACAGGCTAAAATTTTTCTTCAGCGAAAGCCTGGTTACGGATAGTGGAGAAGAGGTGAGTACCCGTGAAGTGAAAAAAATATTGAGTAATTTAATAGAAGAAGAAGATAAAAGACGTCCGTTAAGTGATGAGAAACTAACCGAAGCTTTGCAACAGAAAGGTTACAATATTGCCAGGCGGACGGTAGCGAAGTATCGTGAACAATTAAACATTTCTGTGGCACGTTTAAGAAAAGAATTATAGCATGATGGAATCCATTTTACCTGCCGAGCCCGAAAGGCCTTTATTTTCTGCTGACTTGCGATTTCCCTGGCTTGTAAGAATGTTTGCCCACTTATTTTCCATTGTATTTCACCCCTTATTTGTGCCGGTTATGGCGGCCTGGTATCTGGTATATGTGCAGCCAGGTTATTTTACCGGCTTTTCAGCGCATGAGAAGTCTTTGATTGTAATAAGAGTGGGTTATAATACCATTTTTTTCCCCGCAATCACGGTGGTGTTGCTAAAAGCAGTAGGTTTTATAAATAGTATTTTATTAAAATCAAAACGTGACCGGATCATTCCTTATATAGCAACAAATATTTTTTATTTCTGGATGTACCTTGTATTTAAAAATGACGTAGAAATACCATCTATACTTACCAGCTTTGTTTTCGGTATATTTTTAGGGTCTACAGTAGCGCTTCTTGCTAATATTTATTTTAAGATTAGTATGCATGCCTTGGGCATGGGCGCCTTTACCGGGTTGATTTTGGTGATTATTTTTTCAGGATTTCAATATTTGCTTTTCCTTCCTGCAATGTTAGTCTTGCTGATTACTGGTCTTGTATGCACTTCGCGATTAATAGTAAGCGATCATACACCTTTTGAAATATACACCGGGCTGCTATTTGCCATTATTTGCCAGTTTGTAGCATATATTTTTATCAGTCTGTAGGATATTAGTTTCGTGTGTAGATGCCCCCCTATTCAAACCCGTTGAATCCAGTCTTCAACAGTCCTGACAAATTGCTGAGATATTACGACCCTTTATTGCCTGGAGTGAAAAATGAAGAGATACGTTAATGAATTTCCTTTTTCATTATCAATTATCAATTGTCCCTTATTAATTAAACTGGTTGTATCAATTTAAAAGCTGCAGGCAATATTTCAATCATAAATTCTTTTCCAGTTTGCGCCGGATCTCCATCAATTTGAAAAGGCGCATTATCGGGATTTTTTATGGTGATTTTTTTTGTTTGAAAATAAAGAATGCTTTTACTGTCTGCCCCGCTAAAATTCTTTTGAACTTTTCCTACCAAAATGTGCCTGATCATTTGCAAAAGAATTGCCATTCTGGTATTTTTCTTAATGATGATCACATCCAGCAAACCATCATTGAGAGAAGCTTTGGGTGCAATTTTAAAATTATTTCCAAATTGATTACTGTTTGCTATTGAAATGAGAAATGCTTCTTCTGAAAAAATTTTTCCATTACATTCAATTTGAAATTGATAGAATTTTTCAAAGAAAAAATGTTTGATTACTTGTTTAATATAAGTGTTCACGCCGCGAACTCTTTGGAGAGAAAATTCGTAAGAAATTTTTCCATCGAAACCCAATCCTGTCAAATGGCATCCCAGGCGATTATTTACCATGAAAGCATCTGTAGCTGTAGCAACTCCCTCAAAAATATTTTGAAAGGCTTTATTTAATGATTTAGGAATTCCGGCGGTAGCGGCCAGTCCGTTTCCCGATCCAAGTGGAATGATGCCAATGTTAATGGATGTATTTAATGTGCCGGCAATAATCGGGGCAATGCTTCCATCGCCACCGCATATCACAACATCAGTAAAATTTTCTGATCTGATTTTTTCCCTCAGAAATTCATAATTCCCTTCTTTTGAGGTAAAGAGTATGTCAAATGAAACGTTTCTCCGGCCGCATTCTTCAATGATCCTCTTTTCCAGGTTGAGCTTTTTGGTTGTTCCTGAAATAGGATTAATAAAAAAGATTATTTTTCTATCCATCTGCCAAATTAATAAATCAATATCATTTATGATCTATTCATCATTTAATTCTTTCCAGAGTAAATCTTTTAATTCCACCAGGCCGGTATTGGTAATAGAGGAGATAAATAAATGAGGAATATTTTTCGGCAGCTCTTTGGTAATTGCTTCCTTCAGTTCATCATCCAGCATGTCACTTTTACTTATGGCCAATAATATTTTTTTATCTAATAGTTCAGGATTGTATTCTTTGAGTTCGTTATATAAAATATTAAACTCTTCCCCATGGTCTTTGCTGTCTGCGGGTATTACAAAGAGCAAAATAGGATTGCGTTCTATGTGACGCAGAAAACGATGACCCAATCCTTTTCCTTCAGCCGCACCTTCTATAATTCCAGGAAGATCGGCCATGCAAAAACTTTGCTCATCGCGGACTGCAACTATTCCTAAGTGAGGCGTCAAAGTGGTAAATGCATAATCTGCAATTTTAGGTTTAGCCGCTGTTATTGTAGAAAGTAATGTCGATTTGCCTGCATTGGGAAAACCGACCAAACCCACGTCAGCTAGTACTTTTAATTCTAACATTACAAAAGTTTCCTGTCCCGGTTCTCCAGGTTGTGCATGCTCCGGTGCCTGGTTTGTAGGTGTCGCGAAGTTTGAATTTCCTAAACCTCCCCGTCCTCCGGGTAATAAAACCTTTTCCTCTCCATCTTCTAAAATTTCTATCGTTTGCCCGGTCTCTTCATTGAGCGCGATGGTACCTAAAGGCACATCAATAAAAATATCTTTTCCATCTTTTCCTGTACAGTTTCCTTTACTTCCACCTTCTCCGTCTTCTGCTAATATGTGTTTATGATACCTCAATGGCAATAGTGTCCACATATTTTTATTTCCCCGTAATATAATGTGGGCGCCTCTTCCACCAGATCCGCCATCGGGTCCGCCAAACGCAGTCAGCTTGTTTCTCAAAAAATGCCTGCTGCCTGCACCACCATGGCCGCTTTTGCAAAAAACCTTTATAAGGTCTATAAAATTTGTTTTTTCCATGGCGCCAAAGGTCGTGAAGTTTTTTTAGGAATTATATTTGTACCATTACACAAATAAATTCAACTAATTTATGAGAAAATTATTTTCAGCCATTGCAATAATTATTTTTTTTGCATCCTGCAGTAACAGCAAAGTGGCCACTGCTCAAAGTGAAGTGCCATCATGCCTTTTGACAAAGATCCAACAAATGACTGCCGACCAGTCACAAGGTGAGCCATTATATGTAACCATGTTTAATTACAAGGGTAATAAAGTATATTATGTAGCCGCTGCCTGCTGTGATAAATATAATATGGTATTTGATAAAAATTGTAAATTATTGGGTTATCCGGATGGCGGCCTGATGGGAAAAGGTGATGGCAGTTTGCCTAATTTCAGGCAGGAAGCTACCAATGGCAAAGCAATATGGGCTGCGCATGAAAAAGGTACTGTGGATGAAAAAGACGCTTCGAAACCCTAAGAATGAGTAAGGAAATCGAAAGAAAATTCATAGTCGATAAAGAGAAATGGAATTCTTTAGAAAAGCCTGCGGGATTACATTACACTCAGGGATATTTGTGTGTTGACGCAGAAAAAAGTATTCGTATACGCATAACTGATAGTAAGTCTTTTATTACCATCAAAGGGAAATTGAAAAAGGCAACCAGGGAAGAATATGAATATGATATACCTGTCGAAGATGCAAAACAAATGATTGAAAATTTGTCAATTGGTAGCATATTTAAAATAAGATTTACTATAAATGTTGAAAAGAAATTGTGGGTAGTTGATGAGTTTTTAGGTAAAAATGAAGATCTTCTCTTGGCAGAGATTGAATTGAAAAATGTAGATGAACAATTTACTCTTCCTGAATGGGTAGGAAAAGAAGTTACAGATGATGATAGATATTATAATGCAAATTTAGTGAGTAATCCTTATGAGAATTGGAAACATGAAGAGGAGAATTCTGTATAGAAATTCATTTTTTTATTTAAAATCGAGAACTGAGAATAACAAAATTATTTTTTTTGAAACGAAATATTATGGTGGATTATTGTAGGGACAGGTCGCGACCTGTCCTCCCTTTATTAATTATAATGATGTTTTTTTAACTATGCCGAATAAGAACTTACGGGTTTTGACGTGGTGGCGACCTATCCCTACTTGCAGAATAAATTATTTTATACCTGTTAAATCAAAAAAATGATTTTAAGCAGATTTTCAAAAGCGCAGGAAAAAGCTGATGTGGGTTTTCCATTTAGATTACAGGGAATGAAAGCCATGATATTGGCTGCCGGCTTAGGTACACGTCTTAAACCCTTTACCAATGACCATCCTAAAGCACTTGCCATTGTAAACGGGAAAACTATTTTACAAAGGAACATTGAATATCTTTCTTCATTTGGTATTAAAGAGGTAATCATAAATGTGCATCATTTTCCGGGTCAGATCATTGATATTGTAAAAAAAAATCATGGTTTTGGAAGTGACATTACTATCTCTGATGAGAGCGATGGTGTGTTGGAAACAGGTGGCGGAATAAAAAAAGTCGCCTGGTTTTTCGAAAAAAACAACAATCCATTTGTAGTGATGAATGTGGACATACTCACAGATTTGAATTTGCATGCTATGATGGATCAACACATCAGGATGAAACCCTTGGCCACTTTGGCTGTTTCTGAAAGAACTACCTCACGTTTTTTTTTATTTGATGAAACAGGTCAGCTTTGTGGCTGGAAAAATAAATCAACAGGTGATGAGAAGATAAGCCGCCAATCGGGTATTCTTATAGAAAAGGCTTTTAGTGGCCTGCAAATACTTTCTCCCCAGGTTTTTTCATTAATAAATAGAGAAGGAAAATTTTCTATGGTTGATGTATATTTAGATTTGGCAAAAAATCACACCATCCAGGAATTTGATCACACAGGGAGTAAATTGATGGATGTAGGAAAACCGGAGAATATTTTGGCTTCAGAGAAATTGTTTCAATAGGTAGTAGGAATTAGGTATCAGGCATCAGGTATCAGGTTTATGAGTTTGAAAAGATAAAATAGTAATCACCATTGCCTGCCAAAAGTTCTTTTTAATAATAATTCATCGTTGCTTTTCTCTTGGTGGTTATTAATTTGTAGAAACGATTCAAACTTAATCTAACCCTGATTGACGAGAAGCTTGTAGTTCTGTAAAATATAGATTCGTTAGGCGGGTCCTGATGGAGCAAATTAATCCTAATTTTATACTATTTTTTTTCTCTATAGATAAATAGGTAATATAAATATTGCAAGCGGATACCTGAAACACTTAAGCCTAACAATGCCTAAAACCTGGTACCAGAAACCCACCTTCTTTAACAATCCATCCTGCTTATATCTTCGCCATTTAAAGTTGCAATGGCTAATTTTGCGCCTTATAAAATAGAATATGTCTAAAAAAGCCTTATTTGCCTTTGTTATCGTTATTGTATTACCTATAATGGGCTACATGATTGTCGATTATTTTGGAAAAAGAGATGTAAAAATGCCTCCACGTTACTTTTATGATGATGTACAGGCAACTAATAAGAATGGTAAAACGACAACCGATACATTATGGCACAGCGTAAAGAATATGAACTTTACTAATCAAATGGGTCAACAGGTTTCATTGAATGATTTGAAGGGTAAAATCCTGGTAATTGATTTTTTCTTTACCCGTTGTCCTACCATTTGCCCTCGTCTTGGTGTGGCAATGAAAAAATTACAAAGTTCATTTCCCAATAACGATTCTATTGTTCAGTTTTTATCAATATCGATAGATCCTGTGCATGATAGTGTTCCTCAACTAAGAAAATGGGCTGAACGAATGAATGTGAATCCCGATAGTTGGTGGTTGCTAACCGGAAATAAAGACAGTATTTATAATTTTGCACTCAAAGAAATTAAGGCCAATGTTGCAGATGTGAATGTGGATACTGCCTTTGTACATACAGAAAACTTTTTTTTATTGGATAAGGACCGTGTTGTGAGAGGTTGGTACAATGGTTTCGATTCTGTGAAACAAAAACAATTGGTAAACGATATTCCTATGCTCATGCTTGAAAAAGACCACAAGAGAACGTTTACAGATTTTTTAAGGGACTTGATCAATAATGCATAATTGAATAATATCTCACAAGTCTTTGACCTTTCCGAAAGGCAATAAAAGTAAATTCTCTGAGGCGTACTGAACAATTTTTTCTATAATGTTTATACGGTTGTTTTTCTTCGAAAATTGTAATTGCTTTCTGTGGTCAGGCCTTGTTAATCAATGCAGTTTACTTTTTACTATTTATCTTTACAAAAAAAACTATGGCGGACAATCAACCACAGGCTCCTAATCAATTGAATATTGAAATTTCTGAAGAAAT
>JBDTEF010000223.1:0-10798 GCA_039922615.1 Ginsengibacter sp. | reverse complement strand
CAACACTCACAGGAGATATTTTTGATGATGCTGCCACAGGACAAGGTCTTTTAAATTTCTTTTTAAAAGCCATGAATTGTGGTGCAATTACCGAAGAAGAAGCAATGGCAACGGGCCTTACCTTAGAAGAGATCAGAAGCCGGAGTTTTTATAAAATATTGGAAGGAAGAAGAGGGAATCAGCTTTGAGCGGTGAGCATTGGGCTTTGAGCTGTGAGCTGTGAGCTTTGAGCATTGAATTAGGAGCAATCAGACATGAGTCATGAGATTTGAGCTTTGGCATTTAAATGCTTACATCGACATAATATCATTGATACGGGATAGAACATGGAGATCTTCTCTATTTTTGAAAACAATCTCATAAGTGATGATTCTTTCGCGTCTTTGCTTCTTTGCGTCATTGCTTGAAAATTAACTGACATTCCCAAAAAATAAATATGCCAACGAGATCGCCGTAATTATTCCAACCAGATCTGCCAGCAACATTGATCCGATGGCATATCGTGTATTTTTAATAGATACAGCCCCAAAATAAACTGCCACCACATAAAAAGTAGTATCTGAAGATCCCTGCAAAATGGAAGATAATGTACCGGCAAAAGAATCAGAACCATAAGTAGTCATGGTGTCAATCATCATGCCTCTTGCAGCACTTCCACTTAAAGGGCGAATAAGTGCGGTCGGTAGTCCGTCGACAAATTTCGTGTCTGTACCCATCATCTCAAAAAGACTTCTCATGCCACTCACTACCACATCAAACGCGCCACTCGTGCGCAACATACTGATGGCGACCAACATTCCTACGAGGTAAGGAATAATTTTTATTGCTACATCAAAACCACCTTTCGCACCTTCAATAAAAGCATCAAAAATATCTATGTTCTTATACAAGGCGCCCAGTATAATCACAAAGAATAATCCTAAAATAAGGCCGTTACTTAGTATGCCGGAAAAAGTCTGAACACCCGTAAAATTCAATGTTCTGAGGTAAATTACCAATCCTGCAATCACAGCAGATAATCCCAGTACCCAAAGTAAAACCACCGGTTGAAAAACATTTATTTTTTGCCGGAAAGACACGATCATCATCGCGGCCATCGTTGCCGCAAAAGTGGCAATCATACATGGAATAAAAATGTCTGTGGGATTGGTTGCGTGTAAAGAAGCCCTGATGGCAATGATACTTACAGGAATCAATGTAAGGCCTGATGCATGTAAACACAAAAACATGATCTGTGCATTGGAAGCCGTATCCTTGCTGGGATTCAGTTCCTGCAAACTTTCCATGGCTTTAATGCCAAAGGGCGTTGCAGCGTTGTCCAAACCCAATAAATTAGCAGAAAAATTCATTACCATATGTCCCATCGCAGGATGATTCTTTGGTAATTCCGGAAATAATTTTGAGAAAAACGGCCCGATTATTTTTGACAATAACCGGATACCTCCTGCCCTCTCGGCAATGCTCATAAAGCCCATGAATAAGGCCATGATGCCAATTAAATTTATAGAAATATCCACAGCAGTTTTAGAGGTAGAAATAATACCATCTGCATGTTGCTCTTTATATATAATATAGGCTCCATCTGCATTTCGATTGTATTTCGTAGTGCCATCCGTATAAGAATTTCCTTTTTGGAGCGTTTTCAGAATGATGGCCGGCATCAACGCCGAATCAGCTATCCTGGTTTGCGTAGTGTCTCCTGACTTACCGATTACCATCTTGCTATAAATATCTGTATTGCCCCTGATAAATATTGCCTGGAATGTTGCCGCAAGAATTGCCACAATAATAAAAGCTGCCCAAATTCTGCTTAAAGCCATAAGTGTAGTTTCAAAAAACTAAGATAGTGTTATTTGTTTTATTGTGTCATGGTTTTACTATTTTTTACTTAGGCGAAAGACGATTATGGCTACCTAATGAAAATATAAATAAAAGCAATTACTTTGCGGCATTAAAAAATGCTTTTCATGAAGAATATTCAATTCAAAAAATTACTTCCCCACCTGATCGCGGTGATCGTATTTTTAGTGGTAGCTGTTGTTTATTGCAAACCTGCCTTACAGGGTGAAGTAGTTGCCCAGCATGACATACAAGGCTGGCGTGGTATGGCACAACAGTCTTTTGAATTTAAAGAAAAGCAAGGTCATTTTCCACTCTGGACGAATAGCATGTTTAGCGGAATGCCGGCTTACCAGATTGCTATGGATGCCCGGACAAATATTTCTGTCTCACATCTTTATGATATTTTAACGCTTGGACTTCCCAAGCCAATTAGTTTTTTCTTTTTAGCTTGTATCTGTTTTTATTTTTTATGCCTGGTGGCCGGCGCCAATTCCTGGCTTGGTATTCTTGGTGGACTCGCGTATGCCTATTCCACTTTTGACCCGATCATAATAGCTGTAGGTCATGATACGCAAATGATTTCTTTAGGATATGCGCCCGCTGTACTGGCCGGTATATTGCTGCTTTACCAGAAAAAATATTGGGCAGGATTTGCAATCACTGCAGTATTTGCTTCATTAATCATCATGCAGAACCACGTTCAAATTGTTTATTACACATTGATCATTGCTGCAATAATGACCATTGCCTTTTTTATTAAAAGCTACAGAGAAAAACAATTGACGACGGCGCTGAAAGGTGCAGGCCTTGCATTACTTGCAGGAGTTATGGGTTTGGCAACAAGTGCAGTCAGCCTGATGCCTACCTACGAATATGCCAAAGAAAGTATGCGTGGAGGTAGATCTGAATTGACTTTGGGAGATAACAATGTAAAAACAAAGGGTGGTCTTGATAAAGATTATGCCTTCCGTTATAGTCTTGGATTGGGAGAAACACTTACCATAATGGTACCGGGATTATATGGGGGAAGTAATGGTGGTGATGAATATAAAAGTGATTCAAAATTTGTTCAGAAATTTTCTGAATTAGGTGTTCCGGAGGAGCAGGCATTGCAATATGAAAATGGAATGTCTTATTGGGGAGATCAACCGGTAACATCCGGACCTGTATATTTTGGCGCCGTTATTTGCCTGTTGTTTATTTTCGGTATGGTTTATTTAAACTCTTGGTATAAATGGTGGCTGCTTGCTGCAAGTATTGTAGGAGTCGTTTTAGCCTGGGGCGCCAATTTGAAAGGGATTAACTTTTTCCTGTTTGATTATCTGCCGTTATACAATAAATTCCGGGCGCCAACAATGGCAATGGTCATACCGCAATTATGTTTTCCACTGGTTGCAGTCCTGGGATTAAATAAATTAATTTCCCAGCCTTACGATATAATAGAAACGTGGAAAAAAATAAAATTGACCGCAATCATTTCAGGAGTGATCATCGTTCTTTTGGCAGGCTTTTATTTTAGCGCTTCTTTTTCCAGTGCAAATGATAAGAATTTTAAAGAAAATATTCAACAAAATATATTGGGACAGGTACCTCCGGGACAACAAGCCCCTGCTGAATTACAGCAACGTGCCATGCAAACAAGCAGTGCCATTATTGGTGCATTGCAAAGTGATCGAAAAGCCTTGATGGGTGGCGATTTGATGAGAACAATTATCCTGATGGCCCTTGGTTTAGGATTGATAGTCTTTTTTGTAAAGAAAAAGATTTCTGCTGTATTCTTCTTTTCTGCATTGATCCTTATCAATGGCTACGATTTATTAGGAGTCGGTTTACGATATCTTAACTCAGAAAAATTTGTGGAGGAAAGTGATTTTGAAGCAGCCTTTACGCCAACAGAAGCAGATATGCAAATTTCGAAGGATCCGGATAACCCAAACTTTAGGGTATTCAACCAAACGGTAGATGTATTTAACGATGCTTCTACTTCTTATCACCATAATTCAGTAGGTGGTTATCACCCGGCCAAATTGGGCTTATACAATGACCTGATCACTTACCAATTGAGTAAGGGAAATATGAATGTGTTCAATATGCTGAATACGAGATATTTTATTGTACAAAATCCAAAAACGGGTAAACCAATGGCACAATTAAATCCAAATGCCTATGGTAATGCCTGGTTGGTCAAAGGCATCAAATATGTCCCTGGCGCAAATGAAGAAATGACAGCCCTTGACAATACCGATCTGAAGGATACTCTCATTGTTGAAAACCAGTACAAGAATCTTCTGAAACAAATGACTGCGCCTGATTCTACGGCTACGATTCAATTAAAAAATAACCTGAATGACGAGATAAATTATGAATTTAAAAGTACTTCGCCACAGGTTGCTGTATTTAGCGAAGTATATTATCCACATGGCTGGAATGCCTATATCGATGGGAAAAAATCAGATTATTTTAAAGCTGATTATTTATTAAGAGCAATGTATGTTCCTGCAGGTAATCATACCATTCAGTTTAAATTTGAACCGTCTTCTTTTAGTACAGGGCGGTTAATTACAATTGTGTCAACTATACTTGTTTTATTAATTTTATTAGCAACGATCATCTTTTATAGTAGAAAAAAGAATAAGCCAAATGCGCATGTATTGTAGGTAGTAAAAAAGAAAGATTTGCAAAGAACAGGATAGTCCCGGTTTATTTTTACGGGGAATATTTGTAAAATGTAAATTGTCCGAATACAGTAGAAATCATTCTTTTCAATAAAATAATTGTTACAACACTTTATAAAAGTAGGGTCTGTTCTTAATAATTACAGGTCCCAGTTTTGCAATTGTAATGATGTTAGCTGCATAATGCCATACATCTGAAAATGAATATTTTTTGAAAAAAAATAATTTAGACAAAAGGACTCCAATGAAAAAGAAGGGTATTTCAAATACATGAACAGATAGAATAAACAGGAACCAGCCAATACCAAATTCTTTCCTGATTCTTACAAAATTGGATAACATAATCTGCAGTCCTTTTTTATCAAATATATGCTTATACCCTTTTTCTGATGATTCAAAAGCTTCGGCCGAAGTTTCACCCTGTAAATGAATAATATTTATGTCCCCGAAAATACAAAGCTTCCCCTCTTTCTTAAGCCTGCCGCACCATTCAGCTTCTTCTGCATACAGAAAAAAATCTTCATCTAACAAACCAGCCTTTTGAATGGCGCTTTTTTTTACCATCAGAAATGCACCATTTATCCAATCTACTTCTACAATACCGGATGCCTCCGGAACGTGTGGTTTTTTCACACCAACCAAACCACCGGCACTTTTTAAAATATCGCCTAAATAGGGCAATGGCAACAGGTAATTTAAACCGCCTTTCATGATGTAATTTCCGGAGATCTGAGGAGTCCTATCAACATTTAATAATTGCACACCACAAGCTACAAAATCAGAATCTGCAAATTTATTATAACATTTCTCTATTGCATTTTTTTGGACGATTGTGTCGGAATTTAATAAGAGAACAATGTCTCCATTTGCTTTCCTGATCGCTTCATTATTGGCCCTTGCAAATCCGGAATTATAGCCCATTTGAATCCAGGTAATGTTGGGAAATAATGAAGTGATTTCCGCTTTACTTCCATCCTCAGAATTATTATCAACGACAATTATTTCAAAAGAAAATTGTGAATCCTGTGCATAAATAGATTGCAGGCAATCGCACACCAACCGGGTACTTTTATAATTTACAATAATGATGGAAAGTTGTATCAATTGCGGACTTTATTGATATTGACTATATAATTGGCAAACATAGTTATTTTAGAAAATAATCCTTTTCTCAAGAAAGTCTCAGGCAATTTATTTTGCCATTTTACCATAGATAAAATTACAGCAGGAACTGGTAAATCGTAGCCGGAATTCTTAAAATCATTTATATTTCTGACGCCACTATTTCTCAGAAAACGCCACCATTCATCATACTGCTTTATATTCGTTAAAGAGTCCATATTTAATTTGAGGAAGGCCAGTTTACGTGGCAATAATGATTCTCTTAAAAAAGGCAAATCATAATTTGAGCTTACACCTCCCATGCCAAATTCAGCAACGATGACATTTGCATATTTTATTTGTATTTCCTTATTTTCAAAGCAACGTAGATTAAAATCCCAATCAGCGTGCGTTTTAAAATTTAAATTATAAAATCCTGTTTTTACAAAAACATTCTTATGATAAAATATTGATTGATGGGAAATATTTTTATTTAAAAGCTTTTCATAATTAAATTCACCATCGTATAAGCCTTTAAATGCATCACTTTTTATATTGCCATAAATAAGGTCTGTATTTTCAAACCCCGGATTGGAAAAAATTGATTCCAAGACATGGGAATCATAAAGGTGATCATCGTCTCCTAAAAAAAAGATCCACTCTCCGGAAGCTTTTTGTATGCCCTTGTTCATGGCATCGTAAATTCCTTTATCATTTTCACTTGTCCATCTGACCTTATCCGAATTTATTTCTTTTAAAATGTCAATAGTACCATCAGTTGAACCGCCATCAATAATTAATAATTCCAGGTTCGTAAAGGTTTGCCCGAGTACACTTTCTATAGATCTTTGTATGGTTTTCGCGCCATTGTAAACAACAGTAATGACAGAAATTTTCGGAATGTTCATGATGACTTAAAGAGATAAAATATAGAAAATTAACCGAAAAGTTTCCGGGTAATTTTGGAAACCATCCCTGTTGTACTTTTAAAACGTTCATCGTAATTGGTAATCCATGCATCATCGAATACCTGGATAAGATCCGGTGGAATACAATAAATGACATCATCCGAAATAGTTACAAAATGTTGGGGAAATTGCGATTTAAGGAGTAAGAATATTTCATCAATCCTGGGCCATTGATTATTTTCATGGGGCGGCGGCAATGGGCCCAAGAAAGCCCTTGCATCATCTATCAAAATCACAGAATCACTAAAATTCTTTAAGGCGCGCAACTCATCCATAAGCGGGCATTCCATGTCTTTTCCAAAATCCGAAACGCCACACCAATGACCATCCAGCCAAAACAATGATGGTGATTTGATTTTCGTTAATAATTCCGGCAATACATCTTTACTATTACCAACGAGGAAAGTAATATTCGGTGGACATGCCGGATTAGAAGCCGTGGCTTTACTTATTTCAGGATCAATTTCTATGGTATAAACTTTATCAAAATGCTGACCTGCCCAAAAGCTGGTGCCGCCTTTAAAAGTACCTGTTTCAATAAAATTTTTTAATCCACCCTTATCCCGAAAAGCAAGAACAATATCTTTAGGAATGGAAAAACTAACGTAGCCCATTTAGTCTGATTTATTTAAATGATAAAATTATTTTGATTTTATAAATATAGCGTCAGCCTGTAGTATATGGTTCGTTCCAGGCGACCTTAATTGCTCAATGCTGCCAACATACACAAAGCCCAAATCCTTAAAAGTTTGAAAAGTTTTCTCAAATAATGACTGTCCTTTGTAGAGTTCAACAAAAGAAACTTCACAAAATACGAGATCAGCCTTCTTAATAACTTCCATCCCTCCCTTTATCACCTTCTCTTCAAAGCCCTGCACATCAATTTTAATCAATAAGGGAAAAACGATGCTCTTATCTTTCATCGCATTTTCCAGGCTCTCTACTTTCACTTTAATGGGTACAGTCTCTACCGCAAAATAAAAATTATCGGTATGTTGGCTCGTCATTTCCAGGAAAGAAGAAGAAGCCGTGGATTCATTTTTATTAAATTCAATCTCTCCGGGCACATCTCCTATTGCGAGGTTAACAGGTTTTATCTGGGGTATTTTTTCAAAATTTTTTTGAAGTATGGAGAATGTTTCAGGTATGGGTTCAAATGAATAAATAGTCGCAGAAGGAAATACAGCATGCATTTTATCAGCGAACTGGCCTTCGTTTGCTCCTATGTCCAAAATAGTTTTAAAGTCAAACTCCTTTAACCATTTAAATTCTCCCTCCAGGTTCTGAGTGTCAAAATCACCCATTTTATATTTGGGATGGTATTTTACGATATCATACCCTACTTTTTGCAACAATTTTCTTATAAATAACCTCATGAATTTTTATTGAATTTGTTAAGTGTTGTATCTCTATGAAAGTGGATTTAATTGCATAAGGATACTGCACTAAACAGATGCAAAGAAAATACTTTTTAACCAGTGAAAGAAAGGATTATCCTTTTAAATACATTTCAACTATTTTTCGATTTCCCATTATAAATTGATTACGCTAAGTTTGTATCTAAACCAGTTTTCTCAGGAAAATGCTTAATGAATAAATCAACTATTCAACCTGGTACTCAATTGCAAATGTTTTAAAGAAAGGATATATGGGCAAAAACACAGAGATGCTTTTTAAAAAATTAACCCTGGCCAAACAAATTTTCATCATTTTATGTTTAGGATCAATTTTTTCATTTACACAAACAGAAAATCCAAACCAATGGATCAGGATAAATCAATTAGGCTATACACCTGGTGGAATAAAAGTAGCCGTCTGGTGCAGTAAAGATGATTCCCGGGTTAGTTCTTTTGACCTCATTGATTCAGCATCACATAAAATAGTTTTTTCTCAAAAAGCCGGTAAAAACTTTGGGAAATACGGGCCTTTTACGAACACATACAGACTAGATTTTTCTGATTTTAAACGGGAAGGTAGTTTCTATTTAAAGGCAGGAAATGCAATTTCCCCCGGTTTCAAAATCAATCACGATGTGTACAAAGGCAGTGCAGATTTTGCTTTAAAATATATGCGTCAGCAACGCAGTGGATTTAATCCTTTTCTAAAAGATTCCTGCCACACTCATGATGGATATACAATGTATGGGCCAATGCCGGATAGCACATATATAGATGTGGTTGGTGGCTGGCACGATGCTTCAGATTACTTACAATATTCTACCACTTCAGCCAATGCTACGTGGCATTTATTGGCCGCTTACCGTGATTTTCCAGGCGTGTTTACTGACAAAAAAGAAGCAAATGGTTTAGATGGAACTAATGGCATTGCAGATGTGATGGATGAAGCAAAATGGGGACTGGATTGGTTACTAAAAATGCATCCAAAACCCGGTTGGATGTTTAACCAGATCGCAGATGACCGGGACCATTTTGGAATGAGGATGCCGAAGGAAGATTCATTTTATGGAAGAGGCAGTGAGCGCCCGCTATACTTTATAAATGGAAAGCCGCAGCAAAGGGGCAAATTTATGAATAACACAACAGGCACGAGTTCCACCGCTGCAAAATTTGCCAGTTCATTTTCATTGGGCTCCGTTTTGTTTAACAAAATAAATCCTGGTTATGCAAAAGACTTAAATGAACATGCAAAATCCGCCATTAAATATGCACTGATAAAACCTGGTGTAACACAAACGGTTTCTGTAAAATCTCCTTACATCTATGCAGAAGATAACTGGACCGATGATATGGAGTTAGGATTTGCATCTCTTGCAAAATCTGCCCAAAACCACGATCAAAATCTATTTAAAAGTTTGCTGGATTCGTCATTTAAATATGCAGAAGTAGAAAAAATAACGCCATGGTTTTACAGAGACACAGCAAATCATTACCAATACTATCCATTTATCAATTTGGGACATTATGAATTGGCCAAACAATTAAAAGGAAATAAAAAAGATACAATTATAAGTTATTACAAACAGGGTATAAATGATGTCTGGGACAGGGCAAAAGAGAATGCCTTTTATCGCGGTGTTCCATTTATCTGGTGTAGTAATAACCTGACGACGTCCTTTGCCATCCAGTGTATATGGTACCAGCAATTATCAGGTGACAATACTTTTGCTGAATTAGCCCAGGCAAATATTGACTGGCTGTTTGGTTGTAATCCCTGGGGAACAAGCATGGTTTATGGATTACCAGCCTGGGGCGATACTCCTGTGGATCCCCATTCTGCATTTACACATATAAAAAATTATCCGATTGATGGAGGACTGGTAGATGGACCTGTTTATACATCAATATTTAATGGTCTTATTGGCATCCAACTATATAACGAAGATGCTTATTCGCAATTCCAAAGCAACCTGGCTGTATACCATGATGATTTCGGCGACTACAGTACGAACGAACCAACAATGGATGGCACAGCATCTCTGGTCTATCTCCTTGCTGCAAAAGAAAATGAATCATTACCACAAACCGGTAAAAAAAAAGTGAAGTAGTCTCTCATGGCGCAATTACCAGGGGGGATACTACTTTAAAAAAGATCGCGTTGGTTTTTACGGCAGATGAATTTGGAGATGGTGGAGAAATGATTTACAAAACATTGAAAAAGGAACATATAAAAGGTTCTTTTTTCTTTACAGGAAATTTTTATACCAATCCATTATTTAAGTCCATTATAAAAAAGTTACAGGAAAGCGGGAATTATTTAGGCTCTCATTCCGACAAACATTTATTGTATTGCGATTGGGAAAAAAGAGATAGCCTGTTAGTTACTCATGAACAATTTAAAAACGACCTGGAAAGCGCTTACCAAAAATTAAATAAATGGAATATTGGGAAAAAAGATGCAAAATATTTTTTACCACCTTACGAATGGTACAATGACTCAATTGCCAAATGGACGAAAGAAATGGACCTGGAATTAATTAATTTTTCACCGGGAACCCGTAGCAATGCAGATTATACGTATCCTGAAATGGGAAAAAAATATGTCAGTAGTGATGAAGTGATGAGATCTGTTTTAAGTTATGAAGCCAATTCAAAAAACGGTTTAAATGGGTTTATTTTATTATCCCATTTTGGAACAGATCCCAGGCGGAAAGATAAATTTTATGATCAGCTTCCCCACCTGATAAAAGTCTTGAAAAAGAAAGGTTATGAATTTGTCAGGATTGATGAGCTGCTGAACTAAATAAAAAATATC
>JBDTEF010000222.1:0-4431 GCA_039922615.1 Ginsengibacter sp. | reverse complement strand
GTTTTATCAAATTCCTTTCCCCAATTCTCTTTTTTGTCTGTCTGCCTTTCTATTTTTCCATTTTCATAATAAACGATAAAGGTTTCATTAATATTATTTTGCTCACTTGAGATTTTTCCATTTTTTGAATAGTGGGTAGAAATCGTGTTTGATTGACCGCCGCCTAATTTTAAATTGATAATATCTTTGGTCACCATCATTCCATCTTTATCAAACAATTCTGCCACAAAAATCGAATCTTTTAATGTTGTCCGGGAATATATTTTATCAAGTCTTTTGGTAACAGTGTTAATGGCAATTCCCGAAGAAAATTTGAATGTTGTCTCTGTATTTTTTACCCTGTTATTTAGAAGCCCATCACCGGCTAATAACCCATTATTGTCTATGCTGAATTTAAAATTTTGTTTATCATTATCAATGAAATAAATGCCTGGCTTGATCTCTACAACTTTTGATTTAAAGGCCTGGTAATAATAGTCGCTTAAATTTTTACCTTTTAAATTCTTTACACTATCCGATTCTATCATTGACTTTAAGTGAAAATTGATAAACATTTTGATAGATAAGGGTTTCCCGTCATCTAAATTGCTTTGATCAAGAAAATAAGATTGTGGCAATTCAATATAATCCTGCGCGCAGACATTGCTTAAATTAAATAAGAAAAAAAGTAGGAAGAAAAAATTAAATTTCATGTTATTAAATGCTGGTTTTTGGCTTTTTTTTATTTAGTTTCAATTAAGAGAATACTCTTTTTATCTTTTGATAATTATCGTTTATTCAAACCTAAATTAAAGCAAATTAAATTTAAAAATGCTGCCAATACTGACTAAAGAGTTAATTTGAATTTGTCGCACTCTAATGGTGGTTCGTGGAGACACGAGCCACGGCCGGCCCTCTGCAAGTGTCTTCACTGACCGAAATAAAAAACGACAATTTGAAATGCACCCCGAATAAAACAAAAAAGTAAAATGTTATTCAAAACAACTTATGTCTGCGGTAAAAGTAAGTTGTGCATTTTACCTACCAGTTATTGGGATTATTACGCTGTTCCTGCAATACATTGTAATTATCCATCCTTTGCTTTTTGTAATCTTCCCAATCAAACTGCAAAATAAAATCGGCTGCAGCCTGTGCTCCTTTGGCAAAAATAATTTGCTTCTCTTCATCTTTCATGAAGAAATTGAGCCAGGAATGCCCTGTCATGTCAACTTCTTTTATACCTATTGTGAAAGCCTTGTTCCCATTGATGAAATTTTTATCGGTGCTGCTGCGCAATGTAGATATGAGCGATGAGGCATATTCCCCAAACGTTTTTATATCATTGGCTTTCTCCACACCATCGCCACCTAAACGCACGCCAAACGTTGGCATTCTTGGAATAATAAAATTCGGATTATAGAATACATTGATGGGGAAATTACTTAGCACACCGCCATCTACCATTTGCACATATTCGGGTATTTCGCCATTCCAGTTTATCTGGTCTTTCCATATTTTTTTCACTTTAACAAGACCAAATGAGATGGGAATTTTATATGTTTCAAAAAAGAAAGGAATGCTCATGCTGGCTCTTACAAATGCGGCTGGTGGCACATCTGCGGGGTTATCCCAATACATATCCCACATACGTGGGAACTCAACTTTGTTGCCGGTGGTAATGTCACTCGCCACTATAACTAACATTGGGCTTTGAGGAGGTTTTACTTCACCATCAGTTGTGGCATCTCTTACAGCATCCCGCCGCACTTTTAAACCCACGGGAACATTGCAGAAATTTTTTTTAAGATCAATCAGGTTGGTTACTTTATTCCTTGAAAGCAGCATGTACAGCCAGTTATAAAAATTGATACCTGCATTAAGACCGTAACCGGTTTTGGCTACAGATTTTATACGGTGCAGGAGTATTATTGCAATGATGATGCAAACAAGGCTGATGAACATGGCGGTCACGCTGCTCCATAATAATAATGAATGCGGGCCGGTAAGGGCAGAGATGAAACATACCCATGTAGAAAGAAATAATACAGCTACCAAAATTTTTACCGCATTCAATAACCGTTTTACATAATCTGCTTTAAGAATAAATTGTTGAATGATACGTTTTACCCATTTTGTTAATCGCCAGTTATCCTTTTTTCCATCTACAAAACTAAAGAGGTCAAGTTGTAATAAATCTTTGATAATCCCTTCTGTTCTTAGCTCATTTTTGCAGCCACCACTTGCCAATAGCATTGTATTAATTGCACCGGCACTGGTTCCTGCCAGGCTAAAAAACCGGATGCCTACCTGCTCTAACACATAGGTATATCCCAACAAAGCGATTCCCCACACGCCGCCGCCCTCCTGCACAAGATCGGTATACTGGTTGCCTGCTTCATCATACACATCCGAAATGATGAAAGGCTTACCTGCAGAAGCATTGGCAGCAATATTGGTTTTAAGATCTGCTACAATTTTATCTGCACCGGAGGCGGTTATAAATGCTGCTACATCTACCATTTTTTCGTTCTCCATGTTAGTTATTATTTAATTATTTTTTTGGTAAACAACGGTGAATTGTGGAAACCAAAATATCCGGTAATTTGGCTTGATGCATTTCTGATTGATTAAAGTTATATAGAAATCAACAATCCTTTTCAATAATACATGAAAGGTAATTAACATATACAATTGTAAAAAGGAAATAATATTTTTTTAAATTTTACGGGCTAACTCCTATTATCTATTGCTATGAAACGGCAATGAAGGATTTAGCGGTCAGCACCGAAGATTAGCACCGCGGGTTAGGTCTAAGACAATGTCAATATAGTAAGACGAATTCAAGTCTTATTCTTGTAAAAACAATGAATCAAATCAATCATGTTTTTTAGCAAGGAATTTTAAATTGTTTAAAACCTATACCCCAATTGAATGTGAATAGGAAGATAAGCTGCAAACCTGGCTCCTTCTACATTAGCAGCCCGATCTAAATCAAATGCTTCCCGTGGACCTATGTATTCAAATATCCTGTCATAGTGTTTTACATTTCGATATTTTATTCCGGCACCGAGGTTTATATCGAGTAAGAAATGTTTTTTGTAATATTCAATTCCATATATAAATGATAATGAAGTCGTTTTTCTGGAAATTGTAAAAGTGTCTATGATTCTCCTATTATTGATCATGTCATTACCATATGTGTCATCCTGGTATTTCACTGCGCTATGATTGACCGCTACTGAAAAGTAATTACCTCTTTTGATCTTTTTCGAAAGAAAATATTTTTCTTCAGCTCCCATATTGAAACCCCTTAATTTAGTATATGCGCCACCGAGTGCATTGGTCGCAATACCAGCGGAAATTGAGGTGGAAAGCTTATTAGTATGTAACCTTTCATAACTGAATTCAACACCCGGGTTCAGAAAATTTATTGTCCGAAAAGCTGAAAACTTAATTTGATTTCTATAGTTTGCTTTAGTATTTTGACTTACGGCGATGAACGGAAGAAGAACAAGAGCAAATAATAGAAATCGTTTGTGCATATTGGTTAGTATTTAAAAATTTCTAAAATTATAATCTTTGTATTGTTGAAATAGCGATCAATTTTGAATGGCTTGAATAATATCTTTTAAAAATTGATTTTCTTGTATCTCATACAACCCTAAGCGGACTACCACTAATTTTTTGGAAGGAATAATGTAAATTTCCTGGCCGCCGTAACCATGCGCAAAATAAAGATCTTCTGGTAAATCAGGATACAGGCGTTTGGTAAGATCTTTTTCATCAAAACCATTCAACCTAAACTGGTAGCCATACTGTTTTCTTTTATCACCGGCAGAGGGTTGCTTACTATCCTTAACCCAGTTTGTAGGTAGTATTTGTTCGCCATTCCAGGAGCCATTGTTGTAATATAATAACCCGAACCTTGCAAAATCTCTTGCGGTTGCATAACTGTAAGATGATCCGATAAAAGTGCCTGAGGCATCGGGCTCCAGCAAAAAGCTGTAGGCATTTATTTTATGAAATAATTCTTTGTAAGGAAAAGAATGGTAATCTTTTTCGCCAACAATTTTCCTGATACAACCACTTAATATATTGGAGTTGCCACTTGAATAATTAAACACAGTTCCTGGCTCATATTTTAGCGGTAACGATTCCGTGTACGCAGCCATATCACCCTTGCTAAATAACATTTTTGTCACATTGCTTGGCCTTGAATAATTTTCAACAAAGTCCAGTCCTGACGTTTGTTGTAATAAATTTTTTATCGTTATTTGTTGCTTTTTTGTGTTTTTCCATGAGGCAACAGGAGCAGGCATATCAACGGAAAGTTTGTTCTCTTTCACTAAAATTCCAATCATTGCTGCAGTGAGACTTTTTGATACGGACCATCCGAGCATTACTGTATTTTTATCAAAGCCGGGTGCATATTCTTCTGCGATGATATTGCCA
>JBDTEF010000221.1:0-2934 GCA_039922615.1 Ginsengibacter sp. | reverse complement strand
GGCAATTCACCAAACTCCATAATTTAGATTTTTTGCAATGGGTATGATTCAATCCTGCTTTGTATTACTATTACATATTCCTCCTATACTGCCCACCTACTTCATACAATGCCTGGGTAATTTGCCCTAGGGAACAATATTTTACAGTCTCCATCAATTCATCAAAAAGGTTTCCATTTGCTACAGCAATTTCCTGTAATCTTTTCAACATTTCCCCGCTCTTATCTTTGTGTAATTCCTGGAACGCAAGTACATTCTTTATTTGATCATCTTTTTCTTCAGAAGTACTTCTTATTACTTCCGCAGGAAGTATGGTAGGGGAGCCTTCTTTATTTAAAAAAGTATTTACGCCAACGATTGGATAACCGCCATTATTTTTAAGGGTTTCATAATACAAACTCTCTTCCTGGATCTTATTTCTTTGGTACATTCTTTCCATGGCTCCCAAAACGCCGCCCCTTTCGGAAATGCGGTTGAATTCTTCCATCACAGCCTCTTCCACGAGATCAGTTAATTCTTCAATTAGAAAACTTCCCTGGTTAGGATTTTCATTTTTTGCGGTGCCCAATTCGCGGTTAATGATCAGTTGAATGGCCATCGCACGGCGTACACTTTCTTCTGTAGGTGTTGTAATGGCTTCATCATACGCATTTGTATGAAGGCTGTTACAATTATCATAGATCGCATACAGGGCCTGCAATGTAGTGCGAATATCATTGAAATCTATTTCCTGCGCATGCAGGCTTCTGCCGCTTGTTTGAATATGGTATTTTAATTTTTGTGACCTTTCATTTGACTGGTATTTATACTTCATGGTTTTAGCCCATATCCTCCGGGCTACTCTTCCAATTACGCTATATTCCGGATCCATTCCATTGCTGAAAAAGAAAGAAAGATTGTGTGCGAAATCATCGATTTTCATTCCGCGGCTCATGTAATATTCCACATAAGTAAATCCGTTGGATAAGGTAATAGCAAGCTGTGTGATAGGATTGGCGCCGGCTTCAGCAATATGGTAGCCGCTGATGGATACAGAATAAAAATTTCTCACATCATGATTGATAAAATATTCCTGAACATCACCCATTAGTTTTAATGCAAATTCGGTAGAGAATATACAGGTATTCTGTGCCTGGTCTTCTTTTAGAATATCGGCCTGCACTGTACCACGAACGGTGCTCAACGCTTTTGCTTTTATTTCCTCATACACTTTTTTATCCAGCACATCTTCACCGGATAATCCCAGCAAACGCAATCCTAATCCATCATTTCCTTTTGGAAGATGACCGGTGAGTTTTCCTTTTTCAGGAATAACAGGTTCGCCATTTACACCTCTGTATCTTGGTAATTCCTTGATATTATATTTTGATTCAATTAACTTATTTACTTTGTCCTTCAAATCATGTTCAACAATGTATTTTTCACATTGCTGATCAATTGCAGCATTTAGGAAAAAGGCCAATAACATTGGAGCCGGACCATTAATTGTCATACTTACGGATGTCCTGGGATCGCAAAGATCAAAGCCGCTATATAATTTTTTGGCATCATCAACGGAAGCGATACTTACCCCTGAATTACCTACTTTTCCATATATATCAGGTCTTGTACCTGGATCTTCTCCGTAAAGCGTTACACTATCGAACGCAGTGCTCAGGCGCTTTGCAGGCTGGCCAACACTTACATAATGGAATCTTCTGTTCGTTCTTTCCGGTCCACCTTCTCCTGCAAACATTCTTGTAGGATCTTCTTCTGCCCGTTTTAAAGGAAATACGCCGGCAGTATACGGATACATTCCCGGGAAATTTTCCTGCAAACGCCATCTTAAAATATCGCCCCAATCTTTAAAACGAGGTACGGCAATTTTAGGCATTTTTAAATGAGAAAGTGATTCGAAATATAGAGGTTGCTTAATTACTTTTCCTCTTACATGATATTCAAAAAATTCTTTTTGATAGGATGCTTTTAAATTGTCCCACTCTTCGATCAACTCCTGGTTTTCCGGCGTTAGTCTCTTTCTGATCGATTTTTTTAATTCTTCTAATTGAACATTTTGATGCTCTTTTTTTTCTTTATCTACGTCGTTCAACAGATCTATAGTACCAGAAACCTGGTACCATTGCGAAGCAAGCGCTGATTGTTGTTTGCAATGCTTATTATACCGCTCTATTTCTTCCGTAATCTCTGCGAGGTAACGTACTCTTTTGGGTGGAATCACCGCAACGCCAAAACTGCTGCTTCGTTGGGGAGCCTCATATTTCACCCAATCTGTACCGCATTTATTATTTATTTTTTCAATGATCAGGTTGAATAAATGATTACAACCCGGATCATTAAAAGTAGAAGCAATCGTGCCGATCACCGGAAGTTCTTCATCCTTTGCTTCCCATAAAAGGTGATTACGTTTATATTGTTTTTTCACATCGTGCATCGCGTCTAATGCGCCTGCTTTGTCGAATTTATTAATGCAAACGATATCTGCATAATCAAGCATATTTATTTTCTCCAACTGCGATGCAGCCCCAAATTCCGGCGTCATTACATACATGCTTACATCCACGAAATCCAGTATGGAAGCATCGCTCTGGCCTACGCCGGCACTTTCTAAAATCAGAAAATCATAGCCGGCAGCTTTACAAATGTCAAGCGCTTCCTGCACATGATTGCTCAATGCTTTGTCATTTTCACGTGTTGCCAGCGAGCGCATATAAGCACGGGGATTGTGAATGGAATTCATCCTGATCCTGTCTCCCAATAATGCACCGCCCGTCTTTTTACGCGAAGGATCGACGGAGATCACTGCAATGGTTTTATCTGAATAAGTTGATAAAAAACGACGAACTATTTCATCCGTAACTGAAGATTTTCCTGCGCCACCGGTGCCGGTAATTCCCAATATGGGTGCAATTTTTTTGGAACTATTTGTTGATTTTT
>JBDTEF010000220.1:0-2856 GCA_039922615.1 Ginsengibacter sp. | reverse complement strand
GTATTTATGTCATGTAACGGAAGTAATCCTGATAAAAATAACATGGATTCAACTTCTGTTACTACAGTTAGTTCAGTTGGTGACACAGCAAAAATGGTAGCTACTTCTACTTTGGATGACATGAGTAGTAAATTTGTTACAGATGCTGCAGAGGGCGGCATGATGGAAGTAGATCTTGGAAATGCAGCAATTAAGATTGCAATGGCACAATCAGTAAAAGATTTTGGAAAAATGATGGTAGATGACCATACCTTATTAAACAATTCTCTAAAAGACATTGCTATGAAAAAGAATGTACAGGTTCCTGCTGCTATTACTTCCGGACAGCAAAGTGAAATGGATGATCTTACTAAAAAAACCGGAAAAGATTTTGACAAAGCTTATGTAAATATGATGGTAGATGACCATAAAAAAGATATTGATGATTTTACAAAAGCAAGTGAAAACCTAACTGATCCGGAACTCAAAACCTTCGCTACCAATGCACTTCCTGTGTTAAAAAAGCATCTTCAGGCTATTGAAGCAATACAGAGAAAAATGTAATTATTTTTTTAAGGAAAAGAGATGCTGATTTTCAGCATCTCTTTTTTTATCTGGCTAATTTTCTGCACTATTCAGCATAAACCTTCAAAAAATTCTCCCTAAAATGTTTAACTAAAAATATTATCATTATTTTACTAAATTAATTAGTGTTAATAACTAATAATATCTATATTTGCGCATAGAATAACTTTACAGTTATAACAAATAAAAAAATTAAATATGGCAGCAAATTCAGAAAAGAATGCAGACAAAAATGCAGATAAGATAAAGGCGCTTAAATTAACTATCGATAAGATAGACAAGGATTTTGGGAAAGGTAGCGTAATGATGATGAATGAAAGATCCCAGGAACCTCATGAAACCATTTCTACGGGTTCTATTGGCTTGGATGTTGCACTCGGTATTGGTGGTTTACCCAAAGGAAGAGTCGTTGAAATTTATGGTCCTGAATCATCCGGTAAAACTACTTTGGCCATTCACGTGATTGCTGAAGCACAAAAAAAAGGTGGCATGTGCGCTATCATTGATGCTGAACATGCATTTGATGCTACCTATGCTAAAAAATTAGGGGTGGATGTTGATAGTTTATTAATAAGTCAACCGGATTATGGAGAGCAGGGTTTAGAAATCGCAGATCGTTTGATTCTTTCCGGCGCCTTAGATGTTGTTGTAATTGATTCTGTAGCAGCTTTGGTTCCAAAAGGGGAATTAGAAGGTGAAATGGGTGACAGTAAAATGGGCTTACAAGCAAGATTAATGAGCCAGGCTTTAAGGAAGTTAACAGCCACGATAAGTAAAACCAATTGTTGCTGCATTTTTATCAACCAGTTAAGGGATAAAATAGGTGTGATGTTTGGAAGTCCCGAAACAACTACGGGTGGTAATGCATTAAAATTTTATTCGTCTGTAAGATTGGATATACGTAGAATGGCCCAAATAAAAGATGGAGACGTATCCATTGGTAATCACGTAAAAGTAAAAGTGGTTAAAAATAAAATGGCACCTCCCTTTAGAGTGGCAGAGTTTGATATTATTTTTGGTGGTGGTATTTCAAAAGTGGGTGAAATAATTGACATGGGTGTAGATCTTGGCGTAATACAAAAAAGTGGAAGCTGGTTTAGCTACGATACTACCAAGCTGGGACAAGGCCGTGAGGCAGTGAAACAATTATTAATTGATAATCCTGAATTAGCCAACGAATTAGAAGCGAAAGTAAGGGGTAAAATAGCAGATAGTGCTGTTGCATAATTCGCAATTATTCTTTAATAAATAAAAAACCTGCTTAATCGCAGGTTTTTTATTTATTAACTTAAAGAGTTTTTAATTTTTAAATTTTTCACCTACCGTTTTCCAATAAAATAATGGGAGACTTATTACAATCAAAAAGATAAGTATCTGTGAGATACCTATTTTCTTTAATTTGAAAAATTAAATTGTTGTTTTCTATAACCCAAATCGATGACTTATTTCCAGCATTCTTTCTATAGGTTTTTTTGAAGCAATTCTTAATTCTTCATCCATAATTATTTGCGGTTCCTCATACTCCATACATAAATACAATTTCTCCAGTGTATTCAGCTTCATATAAGGGCAATCATTGCATGCGCACATATTGTCAGGGGGTGCAGGTATAAATGTCTTAAAGGGCGATTGTATCTGCATTTGATGAATGATACCTGATTCAGTCACTACAATAAATTCATTAGCCTGATTGTTCAACGTATATTTTAATAAAGAACTGGTACTACCTATAAAATCAGCCAATTCCAATACCTGGGATTCACATTCAGGATGTGCAATTACTTTAGCCTGAGGATGGCGGATTTTTAATTTTGTAATTTTCTCCCTGCTAAATATTTCATGTACAATACAGGCGCCATTCCATAAAACCATTTCACGCCCTGTTTTCTTAATCAAATAAGCTCCAAGATTTTTATCAGGTGCGAATATTATTTTCTGCTCTTTCGGCAAACTGTTGATGATAGCTTCCGCGTTAGAAGAAGTACAAATAATATCGCTCAACGCTTTCATACCTGCAGAACAATTAATATAGGTAATTACTAGGTGACCAGGATGAGCATCTTTAAATTTTTTAAATTCATCCGCAGGTGCAGAATCAGCCAATGAGCAACCAGCTTTTAGATCAGGCAGCAACACTTTTTTGTGCGGATTTAGAATCTTTGCCGTTTCAGCCATAAAATGGACTCCGGCGAATACGATAATATCTGCCTCGGTGGACTGTGCTTTTTGTGCCAACCCAAGGCTATCACCAATAAAATCTGCAACGTCCTGTATATCTGGTTCCTGGTAATA
>JBDTEF010000219.1:0-2662 GCA_039922615.1 Ginsengibacter sp. | reverse complement strand
TCTTTTCTGGGAAATTTATCAAAATTCATTCCTAGTAAAGCGACTACTTTAAAAGGAATACTTCGCATTGGAATTAGTGAACAAAATGTAATGCCTCCTCCTGCAAAAGCCTTGCTACTTGTAGCTCCTGTCAATGAGGGCATGAAATTATACATGAAAACTTCATAACTTATTTCTTCATCAAATAATTCGTTGATACTATTGTAATTTTCGAGTTGATTAAGAAGCAATACATAATCTTCATCATTGGTTTCTTCTATATTGCACACAAAATTGTTTAGTATATTTTCTACATATTTTACCCAGCCCTCAATTGATTTTGGCTTTCGTCTTTCCTCAAGCGATTGGATAAGTACTTCCACGAAGTGCACAAACCGTATTACATTCCATGAGCCGGAGCTTTCGCTATTATCCAAAGGGAAAAAACTATTTTCCCCTTCTCCATACTCTTCGCCACCACTGATACATATACCGTACATAATGCGCTGCAGGCCGTATTTCCAACTTACATATACTGAATCATCCGTATGATCTCCTTCAATTCCAAAGCGGATGTTGGCTTCATCGAGGATATCTCTTATCTGGGCTGTGTCAGAAATATGGCATCGATTTCGAATAAATGAAAAGTCGAGTAATCGCACAACGGCTTCCGCTGTAAAATCATTTTCAGTTAACGATAAAATTGCCTTCAAAGCATTTGAAATGCTATCTGATGCGGCATAAGATTCATCAGCTATCGTAAAGTTGAATTTATAAGGAGCATTTTTGAAAACAGCTTTGATATAGGATGCATATAAATCAATGTCACTCACCATTACGACAATATCCCGTGAAGAAAGCGATTCCTTTTTCTGATCAATAAGGTGCACTAAATAATTGTACAAAACTTCCACTTCACGCGCAGGCCCATAGCAGGAGTGAATGGTTATGGAATCATCATTTACATCTTTTAAACTTAAGACATTCTTTTCCAATCTTTTATTTTCAAAAATTGAATTTTGAATTTTATGTAATAAGGTATCGTTTTCAATTTCTGTTTCGCCGATTACATCATAAGAATTTACTAACGCATCGTTTTTAAATAATATGGAGAATGTATCCTGGATTATTTTGCCCCACGCAGTGAGTAAAGGATTGCTGGTATTGGATCCTGGTAAATTTCCTTTTCCAATTTTTTGTAAGAAATATAGAAGTTTGTCACTTTTGTCATCAAACCAATAATCAGAAGGAGCAGGGTTTAGAATTAGAAACCGGATATAAATGCTCTTTGATAGATTTTGAAGAATTTGTAAATGGTATTCTGTAATTACGCTTATACCAAATAGGTAAATGACCGGTATTTTTTCGGTTAAATGTGATGCGTCGTCTGAATTTTGTAATGCATTATTGATGAACTTTCCTATCAGCGTTTTATCAGGAAAAATATCCTCTGATAATCTTTTTGCCCTCATCCATAATGCTTTCTGCCATTTCTCTTCAGTGTGTTTTGTAGATAACCTATCATTATTCCATGCATCAATCATATCCGGCCTATATATTTGATATTGATCAAAAAGATCAGCCACTTTTTCTGCCAATGCCATTCTTTTTACATCTTTATCGATGCCTTCATAGTTGTAGTAGCCGGAAATATGTTTAAAATCTTCCTTAAAGGAATGCTCGCCTAAAATTTTATACAACAACCAATTCATTTCAGTGGCAGACAATGATTGGCTGAATTTTCCTCCTAATAAATAATATATTTTATTGATTAAATCATTTGGTTTCAGGAAATGAATATTGGCTGCAATGCCTATGGAATCAGCTATCTGCAATTTTAGCCAACTATTCATCCCTTCTGTTTGCGTAACAATATAAATTGGCTGAAAGACAGCATTCGCCTGTGATTTTATTTCCTGCGAAAGTTGATTGGCAAGAATGTTTAATGAATTTGAGACCTCTAAATAAAAATTATTTTCCTGCTCCAATGGTTACTTAATTTTAAAATGATTTTAAACTAATCTTTGAATAATTCCTGAACCTCTTTTTACCGATTCACTTGCTGTTTGCAGAATAACCTGATGACTTGCCTGCACAATTACTTCCTTTTTTGCCCTGGTTACTGCAGTATACAATAATTCGCGGGTAAGTATTTTGATGTCTTCTTTCTGTGGCAATATCACCATCACCTTTTCAAATTCGGAGCCCTGGCTTTTATGAATCGTCATTACTAGTACAGTTTCTGCATTTGAAATAGAAGCAGGTAAAAAGGGAATCGCTTCTCCCTTTATTTCAAACCACACTTTTAATTCATTATTTGCATCGGGGCGTACAATGCCTACATCACCATTAAAAAGTCCTGATTCATAATTATTACTATTTACAATTACAGGTCGGTTTATATAAAAGTCACCCGAAAGTGTAATGAGTTTTTTCTTTACCAAATAGTTTTCTATTTTCTTATTTATCGCATATAAGCCATGCTCACCTTCTCTTACAGCACATAATACTTTTAAATGATTGAGTTTTTCTAAGGCAATTAAGATATTTTCCTCCTTGATATAATCAGCATAGCCATCTATAAAAGTATTGAAGACTTTATCAGAATATGCCTCATCTATCTTGACCTGCTCATCTTCATTTTTAAAAAATTCTTTGATTACCTTCTCATTATTTTGGATAA
>JBDTEF010000218.1:0-3718 GCA_039922615.1 Ginsengibacter sp. | reverse complement strand
TGTATTTAGATTTATCAGCCCGTAACGATTGGGCTTCTACCCTTGCACTTACCGGTAATCAATCTTACCTGTATCCTTCCATTGGATTGTCAGCAATCGTAAGTCAAATGGTGAAGCTGCCAGAGTTCATTTCATACTTTAAGTTAAGAGCATCTCTTACTCAAACAGCCAACGAAGTACCGTTTAACGTGGTTGATCCACAGAATTCAATTGGTAGCGGTGGCACTATCAACAGAAACACCCAGGTGCCCTTTACTAACTTACAGCCGGAAAAAATTGTAGCTAATGAATATGGAACCGATATACGGTTCCTCAAAGGAAGGTTTGGCGTTAACTTCACTGTTTACAAAGATGTGAGTACTAATCAATTTCTTACTTTAAGCGCCCCATCCGGTTCTGGATATACATTTTACTATGTAAATGCGGGAAAAATAGTAAACAATGGATTTGAGTTTACCGTAGATGCTGACGTGGTAAGAAATACTAATTTAATTTGGAAAACTGCTTTCAATGGCTCCACCAATAAAAATAAGATTGTGGAACTAATTAAAGATAATCCTAAATATGTAGTTGGAGGCCAGGACGAAGGATTTGATTCGCGAATTATGGCCGACGGTTCTTTTAACGATTTATGGATTTATAAATTTGCAAGAAATGATGCAGGGCAAATCATTTTGGACCCTAACACCGCAAAACCAACAAAAGCAACAAATGAAGTAAAGGTAGGCAATGTCAATCCCGATTTTTTATTGGGATGGAACAACGATTTTACCTATAAGAATTTCTTTGCCAGTGTACTGGTCGATTCAAAATTTGGGGGTGTTGCCTTCTCCAAAACTGAGGCATTTTTAGATTCTTATGGCGTAAGTGAAAGAACTGCAACAGCAAGGGATAAAGGTTCTATACCTATTAATGCAATTATGGGTACAACTGCTGTAACATCCATAGATCCATATACCTATTACTCGACTGTTGGAGACAGGAATAGTATCATGGAGCCTTATGTGTTTTCGCGTACAAATGTAAGGTTAGCACAATTTGTATTAGGCTATACCTTTAGATCGCAAAAAGCAAATCCTGTTTTCAAAGATGCTTCTGTTTCATTGATAGGAAGGAATTTATTCTTCTTCTACAAAAAAGCACCATTCGATCCTGAGCAGGCCATGAGTACCAGCAATTCCATGCAATCAAATGACGTATTTTCCATGCCATCGACAAGATCATTTGGATTTAATGTAAAGCTCACTTTCTAAAAATTTTAAAATCATTAGTATGAAAAAAATAATATTTGCATTATCCATCATTACAATCTTGGGATCGTGTACCAAGGATTTTGTATCTACCAACCAGAATCCCAATCAAATCTCCGACGTTTTGTTAAAGCAGGATTTCAACCTGGTTGGCTCACCCATTGCGGGTATGCTAAACAATCTGAACGGAGGGCAGATTGAAGAAGACTTATGCCAGGATTCCTGGATGGGATTCATGAACACGGGAACTGATTTCGTGGGAAATGTCAATAACACTACCTATTATATTCGCTGGAATTCCTATTGGGGCAGGGAATATGGAAGTGTGATGTCACCTGCAAAGCAGGTTATCCAACTGGCTGAAACCAATAACCTGCCGCTGTTTGCCACATGGGCTAAGTTTATTAAGATCCTATCTATGTCTAAACTCACAGCCGTTCATGGGCCTGTTATCTATTCCGAATACGGCAGTACCGCAGCTACTATTCATTACGATAAAGAATCTGACTTATACGATCTATTCTTTAAGCAATTGGATTCTATACAAACAGCTTTTGCGGCAAACACAGCTTATACAGGTTTTACTAAATTTGACCCTAGTTATCACGGAAGTATCCCGGAATGGATGAAGTTAGTAAATTCCATCAGGCTGAGGTTAGCCATGCGTTTGGCTAAAGTTGCTCCGGATGTGGCAAAAACCCAGGGAGAAAAAGCATTGAGCGATCCTGGTGGATTGATTACGGCCAATTCCGACAATTTCACAAATTCGCTATTGGGGAACATCCTGCCACTGGCGCAAATTTGTTTCCAGTGGGATGATACCCGTATGGGGGGAGTGATGGAGTCGTTTTTGGGTGGCTTAAAAGACCCCAGGGTTTCCTCATATTTTGCACCGGTATCTGACCCAACTTTATACGCAGACCACCCATCTTTCCCTTACAAGGGAATACGCAACGGGGCTTATATAAAGACAAAAGCCGATCATATTCCCTTCTCAAAAGTTAACAATGCGTTTAATAATCCACCTAATGGCGGGACTACCACAACCAGGAGGGATTTTACCGCTGCAGAAGTGGCATTTCTTAAAGCCGAAGCCGGGCTTAGAGGCTGGGCTGGAGCAGGTGACCCGAAAACCAATTATGAAAATGGGGTGAGGGTATCCTTTGCAGATTGGGGTGCAGGTGGCGTAGATGCTTACCTGGCAGACAATACAAGCAAGCCACTTAATTATGTGGATCCGGTTGACTCCCGCAATAATTTTACGGCTGTTTCTACAATTACCGTTGCCTGGAATGATGCCGACAATAATGAGTTGAAACTGGAGAAGATCATAACTCAGAAATGGATCAATAATTTCACCAATTCACTGGAATCATGGGTAGATTTCAGAAGGACAGGCTATCCCAAAATTCCCCATGTTGCTAAGAATGATAGTAGCCCGGATTGGGGTGTAATACCAGCAGATCAATGGATTAAAAGACAGGTTTTTCCAAATGCCGAAAGAACTGGTAATGCAGATGGTGTTGCAGATGCTGTTACAAAAATGGGCGCAGGTGCAAAAGATGATATCGCCACCCGGCTGTGGTTCGATACCGGTAACCCTTCAAATTTCTAACCAGCTTAATAAAATAATCTAACATTGGAGCTAATAAAAAGTCCCGGAAACTAAACGTTCCGGGGCTTTTTCAATAGTGCCGATTATCAAGGTAAAAGCAACAGCAAATGTTGGAAATTTTATAGTAGATAAACTAATTAAAGACGACGTAAAGCCTTTCCGTTAAACTGTTATCGGTTGCAATAAATTACTTGTTCTCTTTCCTGAAATTATTAATCTCTTCCAAAAAATTATTTGCTTTTATAAGAGAGTTCCATTCGGGTGAAACGAATAAAATCTTAAACCATTTTTTATGGGCATTCTTCATAGATATATTTTTCCAAAGCCAAAGGGATGCAAGCGTAAACGCTAACGCCACCGGAAAAGAAATTAACCAGAAAGGAAGCGGATCATTTACAATAAAAGAAATGCTCCACCAAAAAGTGCAATAGAAAGGCGCCTGCAAAAAGAGTATCCGCGTAATATTTATGGTAGATAATTTCAGATGGGCTAAAGTTTCTTGTGTTTTTAAAACATTCTCACTGTTATTAATTCTATTGATGAGTATGATGTGGTATATATATACGATGATCGCTGCGGTTGTAATCAATATTATTGCGCCGGTAGATAGTACGAAAAATATTTTAGATATTTCCAATGAATGAAAGAAAAGGAACCCTAAAAATGCCACCCAAATAACACCCCACACCACCGCAACGATCTTTAAATTTACCAGTGATTTTAATTTTGCTTTTGCTTTTTGCTGCTGCAATGTTTCAAAGCATTGACGGTTTAAAACCCACGATTGCAAATTGAGCACTTTTGCCTCTTCAAGTTTGTGATTATAAGATGCTATAAGATCTTTTAATTCAGT
>JBDTEF010000217.1:0-2733 GCA_039922615.1 Ginsengibacter sp. | reverse complement strand
CCCAGGGGTGTTGCTGAAATAAATGCAGGCAGTCCAAGGACCATTTTACCAACATTGTTAGGATGAAATCCATCTACATCTTTATCCGGAGAAATAGCCAAAATTATTTTTTTTTCTGAAATATTTTTTGGCAGAGGAACCTGCACTAAAATGCCATCGATACCATCGTTTTGATTCAACTCATAAACTTTATCTAATAACTCTTTTTCTGAAATGTTTTCTTCCAGCCTTATTAAAGTAGAATCTATTCCTATTTCATGGCAATTCTTGACTTTTGAATTCACATAAGTTTCGCTTGCGGGATCGTTACCTACAAGAATGGCAGCCAGGTGAGGAACTTTTTTTCCTTCTGATACGAATGTTGATATTTTATCTTTTAAAGCTGATTTAATAGCTGCTGATGCTATTTTACCTTCTAATAATTGCATTCGGCAAATTTAACCCCGTTATTGCGTTTATGAATTTTTTTTAATTAATTAAAACACTTTAAACTAAAGTTTATATATTTATTGATTAAACTAACAATTGCTTTGAGAAAAAATTACTTTCTATTTATTTCCCTGCTGTTTTTTTGTGTTTATGGAAGTGCACAGTCGATACGCAAACCAATTGCCGCTTCTTATATTGGACTTGGCGCCTACAGTCTCAATCATGTAGATGCATTTTCTTTTACTGCCAACCAGGCGTCCCTGGCTCAGATAAAATCGCCTGCTTTTGGTGTGTACGGTGAGAGGAGATTTCTTTTGGCTTCTACTAATATGTATTCTGCTGTATTTGTAGTCCCGACTAAGGAGGGAAATTTTGGTTTTCAGGCAGATTATTTCGGCTATAAAAATTATAACGAATCCCAATTGGGAATCGCCTATGCGCGGAGTGTAGGAAAGAAGGTAGATATAGGTGTCAAGTTTAATTATTATTCATTTAGAATACCCGCTTACCAATCATCTTCTACTGTAGATTTTGAAATTGGCGCAATTGCACATCTTACTGATAAACTGCATGCAGGTATTCACATATATAACCCGGTTGGAGGAAAACTATCTAAAACGGATAACGAGAAATTAGGGGCTATCTATAAATTCGGAGTAGGGTATGAGGCTGGTGATAATTTTATCATTAGTGCCGAAATAATAAAGAACGAGGATTTACCTGTGAACGTCAATGCCGGTGTTCAATATAATTTTGCACAACAATTTTATGCCCGTGCCGGAATTGCTACAGAAAATGAATCACCTTTTGCAGGTGCAGGTGTAATGTGGAACAATCTCAGGCTTGATATGACCGCAAGCTATCACCCACAATTAGGTATTAGCCCGGGTATTATGTTAATAGTAAATTTTAAACCAAAACAAATTGAACCCTAAGTTGTCAAAAATACTTATTACCCTGTTTTTTTGTTTTGTCCTCACAGGGTTTCATAATATATCCTTTGCACAGGTGAAGCCTGATTCCACGGAATTGCCTACTGTAGTAGAAGAGCAATTGGAAAATCTTACTGAATCTAATGAAGATAACACCACTGAAGATGACAGCTATCTCCAGGACATCAATTACTTTGTAAAACATCCGCTTAATTTGAATTATGCGGATCAGGGTTTATTGGAACAATTGCAATTATTAACGCCTGTTCAAATCAGTAATCTTCTTAGCTACAGAAAACTTTTTGGTAACTTAATAAGTATATACGAGCTACAGGCTATTCCAACATGGAATGTTTCTATGATAAAAAGAATTTTGCCTTACATAACGGTATCTGAAAATCTGAATGTTTTCAAATCTTTAAAAAGCAGGTTTAAAGATGGTTCCACTACCGTATTATTAAGAGGTACGCAAATTTTAGAAGACCAGAAAGGCTATATATTGAATAAGGACAGTGTGCAAAATTTTTACCCCGGAAGTCCTCAAAAAGTGCTTTTGCGGTATAAATATAAATTTGGAAATTTATTGCAATATGGATTTACTGCGGAAAAAGATGGTGGTGAACAATTTTTCAAAGGTGCTCAGAAGAAGGGCTTTGATTTTTATTCTGCCCATCTTTTCATTAGAAACTTAGGCGTAATAAAAGCGTTGGCTTTAGGAGATTTTGTAATTAACATGGGCCAGGGGCTCACACAATGGCAAAGTTTGTCATTCTCAAGAGGTGCGCTCTCTGCAAAACGACAATCTGATGTACTAAGACCGTATAATTCCGCAGGTGAGGTAACCTTCAATCGTGGAATTGGTATCACTCTGCAGAAAAAAAATTGGGAAGCAACAGGCTTTGCCAGTTACCGCCGCCTGGATGCGAGCTTTAATGTGGATACTTTAAATTTTGAAGATTATATTTCCTCTTTATACAATACCGGCTTTCACCGTACAGCAAATGAAGTGGCGGGTAGAAATACCCAGGGGCAATTATCTCTGGGGGGAAATGTAAGTTATTCTACAAGCCAGTTCCATATTGGTGCGAATGCCATCCATTATGATTTTGAGCATACGATACAAAAAGCTTCCCTGCTTTATAATAAGTACGCAATCAGTGGAAAGCAATTAGGTAATTATAGTGTCGATTATAGTTTTACTTATAGGAACATGCATTTTTTTGGTGAAGCTGCAGTGGATAATACGACAGACTATGCTTTTGTAAATGGATTAGCCCTTAGTGTAAACTCTAAAGTTGATATGTCATTCCTGTACCGTAAAATATCACCGCAATACCAATCATTGTATACAAGTGCCTTTACGGAAAGTACA
>JBDTEF010000216.1:0-4044 GCA_039922615.1 Ginsengibacter sp. | reverse complement strand
GAGGTATTGATTGAAATCTATGCTGCCAGTACAAATCCTGTCGACTTTAAAATCATCGAAGGCGCTTTAAAAAGAATATTGAAATTATCATTTCCTACACGCATTGGCTTTGATCTTTCCGGAGTTATAAAGGAAATAGGTGCAAAAGTTACCGGGTTCAAGATTGGAGATGAAGTTTATTCAAGTGTTCCACAAGAGTCGTTCGGTAGTTTTGCAGAATACATTGCTGTTGATGAAAATATGATTTGTCGTAAACCTGCAAACCTGGATTTCGAACAGTCGGCTGCTCTTCCAATGGTTGGTCTTACTACGATCCAGGCTTTTGAAAAAGCGGATCTGAAACCTGGCGATAAGGTGTTGATCCATGCCGGATCAGGAGGAGTTGGTTCCTTTGCAATTCAATATGCAAAAACCAAAGGAGCTTATGTTTATACCACTACAAGCACCCCAAACGTAGACTGGGTAAAGGAATTGGGTGCCGACAGGGTAATTGATTATAAAACTGAAAACTACCTTGACATTGTCAGCAATCTTGATATCGTCTACGATACGCTGGGCGGAAATTATACCCTCGACGCCTTCAATGTGATAAAAGATGGTGGCAAAGTGGTTTCACTTGTTGGACCTATTGATGCAGAAACTGCCAGGGAATTGGGACTGAATGGAATCGCCCGCTTATACCTCTATTTCAAAAGATTAAAAATCACGAAAAAAATTAAAGAGAAATCTGCTTACTATAAATTTTTTTTTATGAAACAAAACGGTGAAGAATTAAATCTTATCACGAAACTGGCAGAAGAAGGAAAGGTTAAACCAATCATAGATAAAACGTTTCCTTTTTCCGAAGCCGTAGATGCTTTGCTTTATCAAAAAACAGGCCGTGCAAAGGGGAAAATTATTATTAAAATTAAATAGAAATTATCAAAATTCTTTTCCCAAATGTTTAGAATTGTGCGAAAAAATGATAGATCTTATTAAAAGGAAAATACTTATTGAGGACTGAATTGGATCTTAAATAAAAACGATTAAATCAATTATGAATAACGGCAATTCTATATTAACCATCAACGGCGGCTCATCCAGCATTAAGTTTTCCTTATACAAAATGGAAGAACCATTGCTTCAAATATTTTTTGGGGAAATAGAAAAAATCGGAACGCAGGAAGCAAAACTAAATTTTACTGATTCGGTTAGTGAAGATAAAAAAAGCATCAGTATTGAAGCTGGTGATCATGATGAAGCTACTAACAATCTCATTAAATGGCTGGAAAAAAAGGATGGTTTTGATTCGGTAAAAGCCGTCGGACATCGCATCGTTCATGGGATGCAACATACCCAACCTGAATTAATTACTGATGACTTAATGGTTGAATTAAAAAAGATAAGCGCCTTCGATCCCGAGCATTTGCCGGAAGAAATTAAATTGATAGAAGCTTTTAAAAAGCACTATCCGGAATTAAAACAAATAGCTTGTTTTGATACATCATTTCATACAACCATGCCGGTTGTTGCAAAGTTATTAACTATCCCCCGCCGCTATTATGAAAAGGGAATTCAGCGATATGGTTTTCACGGCCTTTCGTACGCATACCTGATGGAAGAACTAAAACGGTTAGCCGGAGAAGAAAAGGCAATGGGCAAAATTATTTTGGCGCATCTTGGTAGTGGTGCAAGCCTGGCAGCAGTAAAAGAGGGGAAAAGTGTGGATACCAGTATGGGATTCACGCCCACATCGGGATTGCCAATGGGAACCCGTACCGGTGATCTTGATCCTGGTGTTGCCTGGTATTTAATGCAGTTTGAAAAATTTACACCAAAGCAGTTTAGCCATTTGATTAATCATGAATCCGGTTTGCTCGGTTTATCAGAGACAAATTCGGATATGAGGGAACTCATGAAAATTGAAGATACGGATGAGCGTGCATCAGAAGCCATCGAATTATTTTGTTATCAAACAAAAAAATGGATTGGCTCATTTGCTGCTGTACTCGGAGGTTTAGATGTATTGGTTTTTTCAGGCGGTATTGGCGAACATTCATCTGAGGTAAGAAGTAAAATATGCGATAACCTGGATTTTCTTGGAATTGAATTAGACGAAATAAAGAATATGAATAATGATCTTGTTATTTCTACTGATAAAAGTAAAGTGATGGTTCGGGTTATAAAAACAAATGAAGAAGTGATGATAGCAAAAATGGTTTGCCATGTGTTGAGAGACTAAACTAAAATTGATTTCTGAACTCATAAAAGAAAATTCAAACTTTAACAATCGAAGGCGCTATCGCTGTAACGTGGGTTGATAGTTGTAGGATAAAAGAAGGTAAGAACGCTTTACTTATTTAATAGATAAAATAAATTCACAACTAAACAAAATAATAATGAAAACACTACAAACAATGGCTTTGGCAATCACTTTATTCACCCTGCTCGCGTGCTGCCAGTCCACATCAGCCCAGGTAAAAGACCTTTCAAATAAAGAATCTAGAAGCGAAATTATGAACACTATTGCTAAAGATAGCATGATGTCAAAGGAAATGATTGGTGCAATGATGAATAACAAAAATGGCATGATGATGATGCAGAATCATCAAATGATGACAATGGGTAACCAAAGCTCGATGTTGCATATTTTTAAAAACAATCCCGGAATGATGCAAAATATGCTATCAGATATGATGGAAACAGCTAAGGGTGACACCAGTATGATGTCGCGAATGATTAATACCATGAGAGCTAATCCGCAAATGATGCAGATGATGCAGAACAGGAAGGGTAATAAAGGCATGATGAATGGCATGGGACATATGGAAAAAATGAACAAATAATCGAATGGATAACTGTTATTTTTAAATAAATAAAAAACTATCAATCATATAGCCAGCTTGATTTACAACAATAAAATAAAAGATTTACAGGCTGGAAATTATCCGATTACAATCAAAATTATATACGATAAACTTAAAAAAAAAAGATATGACGATTCAAATAAACACCGATAATAATTTAAATGTGCATGAATCATTTGGCAATAAGTTAGATGATTTATTAGCTAAGGAATTAAGCAGGTTTAGCGAACATATTACCCGATTGGAAGTTCATCTTTCAGATGAGAATGGTTCCAAAAATGGATTAAATGATAAAAAGTGTTTGTTGGAAGCACGTCTCGAAGGAAGGCAGCCGATTGCTGTAACGCAGGTGGCTAATGATTATGAGCAGGCTGTCCACGGAGCAGTTGGTAAATTAAAGTCTTCACTTGATACAATACTTGGACGATTAAAAGATCATAACCGTAGTTGAATAATCTAACTGTTTTAATAAATATACTTTCTGATAATTAAACAATAAAAATAGAAAAAATGAAAAATGAAAATGAAATGCCCGAAGAATTAGAAGAGAAAAAAACAGGTTCAGGAAGTAATCCTGAAAATAAATTTATAAAAGGTAGTAAGGGTGCAACTGCTGCAGAGATAGATCGTATATCAAAAGGGGCAGTTGAAAATGTGAAGGCCAGTGCAGGTGAAGGTTTTACTGATAAGGGATCTGTATCTGTATATGGTGATGAAAGTTGATTGTCATGTCGGTTCTAATTTCCTTTCATCATATTTAAGGAGACAAAAGAAAGTTTCGACTCTCGAACAGGCAGATGTAGTCATATGATCCTGTTGATGGCAAGGTATAGCTGGGCAGAATGCAGGAATAGTGTTAATAAAGACTCATTTAAAATACATGGTTAGCTTAATTTTATTTGACTTACCTAAAAGTCAAATAAAGAGTAAAGGATCATTATAACTAACATGTTACAACGTATATGCATTGCCGTTAGTATCAGTATATTATATCATTTAGATATTGTAAACCCCAGATCTGGTAAGTCTTTGATAGCGGTTCGGAAAATCGTTTTGCCGCCAGTGCAAGTCTGCTGAAAATGTAATTCAGAATGTGGTTGATAAATTAATCAATAAAAAATAATCAATTTAAAAATAAAATTATGGCATCAGAAATCACAAACACTGAGGTGGAAACATTATCAGAAGAAATGCTTCA
>JBDTEF010000215.1:0-2961 GCA_039922615.1 Ginsengibacter sp. | reverse complement strand
ATAGCTCTTCATCACTTTTTTCTGATAATATTTTTCCTCGTACTGACAATGAGGTAAAGTTATTCAAAAAAAAAATTAAACTTTTTTATGTAAATGAAATGATCATCACATCCTATAACAAATTCTTATTAACCACCGGAGATAATTATTTGTTTCCATTTAAAAAATCAATTATGAAAATTTCAATGCTGGCCATCTTAGCAACCATCTGTTTGCTATTTGGCATTTCAAACACAAAAATGATAACTATTACCGGGCATGTAAATGATGAAAATGGCAACGCTATTGCTGCAAAGATTCAAGCCGGGAAAATCAATGCCATGGCTGATGCCAACGGAAATTATACCATTGCTTTGGATGAAAAAGAAAAATTTCTTACTTTTTCAGCACCGGGATTCACCAGCCAAAAAGTTGCCATTTTAAAACGCACAATGATCAACGTGATTCTTAAAGCCGGTATGGCCGAGGCAGATATCATGGCAGAACCTGCTGCAGTCATGGATATGGAGGTGATTCAATACGATAAAATGGCAAGTCCGAAAAGTGTATCCAGCAATAAGATCGGTTATGCACCTGCCGGTCTAACAATTTCGAGAGATGAAAATTTCAACACCGAGGAATACAGCAACATTGTAGAAAACGGTTTTAAAAAAGTAACAGATAATGCGGTATCTACCTTTTCTATAGACGTAGATGCCGCCTCGTATAGCAACGTGCGTCGCTACCTGAATGGCAATCAATTACCACCCGCCGGTGCAGTGAGGTCAGAAGAAATGATCAATTATTTCACTTACCAATATCCTCAACCCACAGGTAAAGACCCATTCAGCATTAATACAGAAATGAGTGAATGCCCATGGAATAAAGAGAACAAATTGGTATTAATAGGATTGCAAGGCAAAAAAATTGCGACAGAGAATTTGCCGGCATCTAACCTTGTATTTCTCATTGATGTTTCAGGATCGATGATGGATGAAAATAAATTGCCACTTGTACAGGCATCATTAAAAATGCTTACAGATCAGCTTCGTGAAAAAGACCGTATTTCTATCGTAGTTTATGCAGGAAATGCAGGACTGGTATTGCCTTCAACAAGTGGAGCTGATAAAATAAAAATAAAAACAGCTATTGATCAACTGGAAGCAGGTGGCTCTACTGCCGGCGGCGAAGGTATTATGCTTGCCTATAAAACTGCGCAGCAAAACTTTATGAAAGAGGGAAATAACCGGATCATACTGTGCTCAGATGGTGATTTTAATGTGGGCGCTTCAAGTGATGACGACATGGTAAGGCTTGTAGAAAAAGAGAGGAATAAAGGCATTTATCTGACCGTTCTTGGTTACGGTATGGGAAATTATAAAGATTCGAAAATGGAATTGCTTGCCGATAAGGGTAATGGAAATCATGCTTACATTGATGGTATCAACGAAGCCAAAAAAGTATTGGTTAATGAATTTGGCGGTACACTTTTTACCATCGCTAAAGATGTAAAATTGCAGGTAGAATTCAATCCTGCTGTGGTAGCGGGTTACAGGCTGATTGGCTATGAAAACAGGTTATTGAATAAAGAAGATTTCAATAATGATAAAAAAGATGCAGGGGAATTAGGTAGCGGACATACAGTAACAGCTTTGTACGAAATTATTCCTGCAGGAGTGCAATCACCGTTTTTAAAAAATGTGGATCCATTAAAATACCAAAAAAATAATAGCATAGGATCTTCCTATTTTAATGAGGAAATTCTGACAGTAAAATTTCGGTATAAAAATCCGATTCTCGACAAAAGCGAATTGATCGTGCATCCGGTAAAAAATGAAAATATAGAATTGGCTAAAACCTCTGACAATTTTCGTTTCGCCGCATCCGTCGCGTCATTTGCTATGCTGCTCAGAGACAGCGAATACAAAGGAAACCTAAGTTTTGAAAAAGTTCTTAATCTTGCATCTAATTCTCTTGGAAGTGATGCGGAAGGCTACCGGAAAGAATTTACAGGCCTGGTACAAAAAGCAAAAAAGCTGGAATCAGAAACGGTAAAAAAATAAATTTTAAAAAGCCCGGCGGAAATGACCGGGCTTTTCTTTATCTAAAACCAGGGAGTTTTTTTTGCTAAAAAAAACATTCTGCGAATAGAAAAAATTTAGTTTTTTCTATTGTGTTTTTAAGAAAATAATTTTAAATATTGGATTGCAAAAACTCATTTTGTTTATCCATTTCCAATATACTTTTCAAAATTTCAATCATTAATTTTCTTGTTGGCTGGCATCGCTATTTTCTTATTGAGCGAAAAAGAAAAAGTTTTGACAAGTCCTGGATTTCCTGGTAAAATAGAAATATACTTTGTATTTACTAATTCCTGGATGGATAAGGTCACTTGATTTTCATTATTATAAGACATGATGCACAATTTTTTTGCATTTGCTTTCGGTGTATTGATTACGCTTAAAATAAAAAAATAACATAGAAAAAAATTTCATTCTGTGAATGATATATAGTGAATGCTTAATTTAAAAAATCGAAATGGCTCAAATCAGGATTTAAAATAAAACGAATAAAAGCTTCAAGCTAATAACTAAAAGCACACTGCCAGCGCATCTTTCAACTTTGATTTGCCCATTACATTAAATACAAATAGTTTCGATCAAATTTTTAAAAGATGAAAAATCTATTTATTCTTGGAATATTATTTTTCCTATTTAGTCTTACCTATGGCCAAACGCTACAATCCCCTGATGGTAAATTTAAGATGACTTTCTCTTTGTCTGACAGTACTCCAAATTATAATCTGGTCTATAATGGAAAGACAATTATAAAACCGAGTAAACTTGGATTGGAACTAAAAAATGATCAAAAATCGCTCATGAATGGGTTCACAATCATTGACTCAACGAGAGCTGCTTTTGATGAAAACTGGACACCTGTGTGGGGAGAAGTAAAAAAAATCCGTAATCATTATAATGAACT
>JBDTEF010000214.1:0-3062 GCA_039922615.1 Ginsengibacter sp. | reverse complement strand
ACCTACCACCTACAACCTTGCTTTACAAATTATTGCCCAATGAAAGTTACATTTGCCCAAAAAAAAGCATGCCGGATACCGATCCATGGTTTAAGGAATGGTTTAACTCACCTTATTACCACCAACTTTATTTTGAAAGAGATGATGACGAAGCTGCTGCATTTATCAACCATTTGGTAGATTACCTTAAGCCTGCTGATGGGGCATTTATGTTGGATGTAGCCTGCGGAAGAGGAAGGCATTCTATTCAACTTGCCTCACAAGATTTTGATGTTACAGGTATCGATCTTTCCTTAGATAGTATTATAGTAGCCAAAGAAAGTGAAAATGATTTCCTGCATTTTTTTGTGCACGATATGCGTTTGCCTTTTTGGATCAATTATTTTGATTTTGCCTTTAATTTCTTCACCAGCTTCGGCTATTTTAATACCAGGCGGGAGCATAGTAATGCATTGAGAACAGTAGCCCAATCTTTAAAGCAGGAGGGTATATTTGTGATTGATTATTTAAATGTAAAATATGCGGAAAGCCATCTGCAGGCAGAAACAGTAGTGAAAAAAGGTGATGTAGATTATCATATTATAAAGTGGTCTGATCAAGATCATTTCTATAAAAAAATAGTCGTGGAGGACAAGTCCATTGATGCACCCATTACCCACCAGGAAAAAGTAGCTAAATTTAGCCTGATTGATTTTACCTCAATGCTTTCTGATCATCAAATGCATGTACAGCAAGTATTTGGTGATTACGATTTAGGTAATTATCATGAAGAGAATTCCCCGAGAATGATCATTGTAGCAAAGAAAATGCAGGTTCAATAGATCAATCGGCCAATAGTTATTTCTTGCCATGAACAAAGATGACGCTACCGCTTTTCTTCAGGTCAGATTCAAGCCGTACTTCATATCTTTTATTCCCATCTGTTACGATCATTACTGCGGTATTAGGTGGTATGGTTCCCAGGTTATCGGCATACATAGTTACTATATTTTCTTTCACATTTTCATCCAGTGTGAGGTTGAGTGTTACTGCCTTGTCTGAAATTCTTTGGTGGGAAAGAACCAGTTTGCCGTTATAAAATACTGATATAGAATCGCCATCTATCTCGCCGTTATCATAAAAATCCAGCCTGAAAGTGGGTTGTACTATTTCTATCGTTTTCACAATATCACTTCTCCTCTTTTCAAATCCTACCATAGTATGGGGAATTAAAGCCTCTGATTTTGCAATCGGTTTTTCAACCGGATCGTCGGCGATGAACGTAGTTGTTTTCTCTGGAATTTCCTTTTCTTTATGGACTGTCATGGGTGGATTCACTTTTTCTTTAGTGATGGCCACTTGATTCTTAGGTGCTGTTTTAGGATGGCCGGGAGATGCGGGTTTTACAGGAATATTTGGTTTTTTGGGTGCTACCTTAGCTATTAACGGGTCATGATTTTTTGATGGCGGTTTAATGCCTAATGGATTTATATCCATTTTTCTTTTCGAAAGAATGGTTATACCATTGCCACAATCTCCCATCTGGTTAGGAGCAGGTATCCAGGTTCCACGCAAAATCTCAGTGCCATCGTCTTCTTTTTCATATTTCAATTTGTGTATCTGGAGACAGGTTCCAAAACCGGGAGGTGTATTTGACTTGGTCTTCTCCACTTCTACTACTTCCATCTCTTTTGTACTTGGATCTAATTTTCCTGTCACCCTGCAGATAGTGTAATATTTGTTAGGCCCTACATTAAAATAAGAATACGAGTTACCGGTAATTTGATTGTTATGCATTTCGATTTCCAATACATATCCTACATGATTGGAGGAAGGCATATTGAAGGATAACGTATCGTCATTAAAATTTCCTTTCCATTGGCCATTAAAATTGACCAGGGTGGATCTGGTGACGTGATTTTTATGGTAAGACTTCTTCTGAGCAGTAATACCTTGTGCAATTATTAAAAATATAGAAAATGTAAGAAATTTTTTCATGCCTGATCCTTCATTCAAAATTAATTGTTATTAAAAACCCATCCTTTCAAAGGAATGGCATCTTTGTCTAATACTTCGTTAAATTTGCAACGCTGAAAATTAAAACAAACAGTATTTTTAAGCTTTTATAATGATTAATATAACATTTCCGGATGGGGCTGAAAGGCAGTATGAACAAGGGGTTTCTTCATTAGATGTTGCAAAATCCATAAGTGAAGGATTAGCCAGAAAATTGTTAGCATCCGAAGTAAATAATGAGGTGTGGGATCTAACGAGGCCCATTAATCATGATGCTTCCATTAAATTTTTGACCTGGGACGACCAACAGGCAAAATCCACTTTCTGGCATTCTTCTGCACATTTGATGGCAGAGGCAATTGAATCTACTTTTCCGGGAGTGAAATTTTGGGTAGGCCCACCAATAGAAAATGGCTTTTATTATGACATTGATCTCGGTGAAAATGTGATAACAGAAACTGATCTGCTAAAGCTGGAAAAGAAGATGACAGAGCTTGCGAGGCAAAACAATTCATTTGAGAGAAAGGAGATTTCGAAAGCAGATGCCGTAAAATATTTTGAAGAGAAAGGCGATGAATATAAGTTGGATCTTTTGTCCAATTTACAGGATGGGAATATTACTTTTTATTCCCAGGGCAGTTTTACAGATCTATGCCGTGGACCGCATATTCCAGCTACAGGTGTTATTAAAGGAATTAAACTAACAAGTATAGCAGGCGCTTATTGGAAAGGGGATGAAAAAAATAAAATGCTTACCCGTATTTATGGAATTACTTTTCCTAACCAAAAAGAATTGGACGAATACCTGGTTTTTTTAGAGGAAGCGAAAAAGCGTGATCACCGGAAACTAGGAAAGGAATTAGAATTATTTGCATTTAGCGAAAAAGTAGGGCCAGGTCTTCCCTTGTGGTTGCCCAAGGGAGCCATGCTTAGAGGAAGATTACAGGATTTTATGCAAAAAGCACAATTGGAATCAGGTTATCTTCCTGTGATTACGCCTCACATCGGTTCCAAGAATTTGTATGTTACCAGTGGTCATTGGGAAAAATACGGGAAAGATAGTTTTC
>JBDTEF010000213.1:0-2685 GCA_039922615.1 Ginsengibacter sp. | reverse complement strand
GGTTCCATTTTTCCATTTTCAAAAAACAAAGCCCGCAATTACAAAAAATTGTAAATACGGGCTTTGAATCACGGAAATATAATTGCCTATGCAGTAGGATCTACAGATGCGGCAAGATTATTATCCTTAAAAAATTTATCCCTGTGTTCCTGGAATTTTTCCTCCAGGGAAGTTATAAGTTGTACGTTCTTATCAATACCGTCAAAAATATCCGGAAGTCCTTCTTCCAATATTTTAGCCCCAAGATTAATATTATCGGCTTCTATCTGCCCAATTTTTTTCATTATTGAATTCTGGCTGTTTTTTAGATCATCCAATTCCCTGAGAATCTTATCCATCATTTCCAGCTTTTCCATCTTTTCCATAATAGTTTTATTATTTATTGAACCTAAGCTTAATCAAAAGTCGTGCAGGAAATAATTTCTATATAAAACGGAATTATTTTTCCCTGTTTCATTCCGAATAATAAAAATCGGGATGTGACGATATAATTGTATCAATTCCTTTCTTAACAAATAAGTACGGGTCTTCCCAAAGCTTATAATTACAACAAAGGAAACTGCATGAAATTACCTGTCATTTAAAATGAAGGTCTTTATACTTACAATTTAAATCTTTGAATTAAGAAATGTTATACCTCTTAAAATGGTTTTAATAATTCGTTCAAAAAATCGACCTTATCTTAAAAATTAACTACAAAAATATTATTCAGTACATATCAAAGTATATTAATACTTTCGGAAATATTTAAAAATACATTCAACCTTTCAAAAAAATAAAATACATGAGAAGCTTAACAATTACCTGCCTGCTTTTTTTATTCTCATTTCATTGCTTGGGGCAAGGCACCAAGCCTGATTATACCGAGATGCTCGATGTGATTGATTCCTGGCTGGATGCGCAAAAAGATTTTGATAAGTTGCCGGGCATTTCTGTGGCCATCGTTCATGACCAGGATATTATCTTTAAAAAAGGATATGGTTATGCAGATGTAGAAAAGAAGAGCCCGATGAAGCCGGAAACTATTTTTTCAATTTGTTCCATATCTAAATTATTTACCTCCGTTGCCATCATGCAACTTTGGCAACAGGGAAAATTAAGATTAGATGACTCCATAGAAGCCTTATTGCCAGATTATAAAATAAATCAACAATATGTTGAATCTGTACCAATAACTATTCATTCTATGCTGACACATTCTTCTGGTTTAACGAGGGATGCTGATTCAAGCTGGAATTCCCCCAATTTTTATTTCCTTACAACAGGAGAACTTAAAACCTCGCTTACCAAAGAAAAAACTTTGTACCCATCTTCAACTTATTTTCAATATTCCAATTTAGCCATGAGTCTCCTTGGTGCGGTTGTCGCTTCAAAATCAGGTATGACTTACAAAGATTATGTGGAACAAAATATTTTAAATCCGTTGCACTTAACAAATACGCATCCCTATTTGCCTGAAAATCTTTGGAGAGGTGAAATGGCTACTGGCTACAGTGCTTTAAATAGAGAGGGTATTAGAAAAATGGAACCATTTTTTAAGACAAATTCCATAACGCCTGCTGCAGGTTTTTCATCTAATGTGATTGATTTGGCGAAGTTTGCATCATGGCAATTAAGATTGCTATCTACAGGCAATTCAGAGATCTTAAAACAATCTACTTTAAAAGAAATGCAGCGGATACAATGGACCAGTGCTAATAAAAAATTGACGTGGGGCCTGGGATTTTATATTGAATATGCAGCTAATGGAAACACACTTGTCGGTCATGATGGATCTTGTCCGGGATATGTTAGCGTAGTAATGATCGACCCTAAAAATAAATTGGGTGTTTCAGTGATGGTCAATGCACAGGGAGTGGATATTTATAAATACAGTGACCAGCTAATTAGTTTATTGAATAAAGATATTCCCTCAGATAGTACTACTAAAAATATTAATCTCAACATTTATAAAGGCCGTTATGATAATTATTCCTGGGGAGGTGAAACTGTCATCCTTCCTTACAAAGGGAAACTAATCATGTTTGGCGTACCAACCAATGATCCCACCAATGCCATGGATGCTTACCAATATATCAAAAAGGATACGTTCCGCCGAATCAGGTCAGAAGATAATTCATTGGGTGAAGAACTAATTTTTACAAGAAATAAAGATGGTCAGATCAAAAGTGTGCGGTCGTTTAGTTACTCCATGAATAAAATCAATTAATAGCACGATCGCAATATGTCAAAAGTGTAAGAATGCAACCTATTGTCCTGGATATTAAGCCAGGCATGAAAATATTTCAGTAAAAATTATAAAGACCTGGAAGGAATCGGAAACAGGTTAATTTTATTGATGATTACGCACACGAAACACAGGCTCTCTCTGGTATTATGAAAAAACAATTATTCGCTATTCGAAATAAAAAAAGATGATAAAAATAATAATTAATATTACCTGCATACTCTCATTTTTAATGATGGCGGATTGTAGTGCGCAAATAATCCCTAAAATTTCAATGAAAGATTTTGGGACACTCTCAGGAAGCTGGCAAGGTTCCTTGACTTACCTTGACTATTCTTCCGGCAAACCTTTTACGATGCCGGCTGACATAACAGTTAGGCGGATTAAAAAATCAAATAAATTTATTTTTTCGAATATTTACCCCAATGAACCGAATGCTAATTCTATTGACACGATGA
>JBDTEF010000212.1:0-10233 GCA_039922615.1 Ginsengibacter sp. | reverse complement strand
GCTTCTTTATTTTTATCTACTTTTTTTTCCTTTTGTAATTGATCCACATAGATCATTTCTTTTTTTGTAACAGCCTTCCTTTTTTCGGTAAATCTTTTAAAATAAGGGAAATCAATCTGGTCCATGTATACAGGGAATTGTACATTATCTACTTTTATCATGACCATTTTTTCATTCATTATTTCAGTTACCTCTCCTTCTTCATTTGAATGCAGTACAAGGATAGTATCTCCCACAGTATATTTCATGATGTAAAGTTACCGGCTTTCATTTAAAAGATAGTTTGTCCGGAATATGTACCAATTCAAATTCGGCTTAATTTGTAAAAGGGAAGCCGTTTTTGGATACTTTATGAAAGTTTGATGAATTATTACTTGTAAGGGTTTCTCCCATAAAGTTTACAAAAGTTTCTACGACTGTATGATCTTGAGGGCAATTTAAAGTTATTGAATAAGCAGCCTTAATTAATGCCAGATTTTTTTTGCGTTTCTTTGCCAATTGAATGAAAGGATCTACATTATATTTCAGCAGTAAGTGGTAGATTCTTTATCAGTCTTAAATAATTATAAAATGAAAAAATTAAAGTACTGGTATTATGGTTTATCTACTAGTAAAAAACTGGCTGTTACATTTTCGATGCAGTTAATTTATTGGTTTGGTGCCTGGTTATTTTTTGATAGAATGGTAAGCGAAGCTTATAACCCTTTTTATTACGGATTATTTTTTGCGCTATGCATGGCTTTGGGTCTTACAATAATTTTTGAACGCAGGAAAATAAAAAATTTGTTTAAAAAAGAAGAAGAAATTGACAATGAAAAATGACGTTTTATTTTCAGAAAGTCAACGCTTTAAGAAATGGTGGATTTATGTGTTGACTTTGGGAGTTTTTTTATTTACCTCATATGCATTTATTCGCCAGGTGGTTCTTCATCAGCCTTTTATTGATAATCCCATTAGTAATAAGGCGTTGGTAGGTTCGTTAATCTCATCATTGATTATTATTTTATTGTTGCTCAGTATTCGCCTCCAGACAAGAATACAAAATGATGGAATTTACATCCGTTTTTTCCCTTTCATGCTTAGTTACCGGCACTATGCCTGGCATGAATTATCTGCCTGTTACGTACGACAGTATTCACCTTTGGCTGAATTTGGAGGATGGGGGTATCGCTTTGGTTCTGGTGGAAAAGCATTTAATATTTCAGGAAATAATGGTTTACAATTGGATTTTGTAACTAAAAAACGTCTTTTGATTGGTACACAATGTCCTTTGGAGCTGGAGAATACATTGAGTTCATTAGGCAAAATCCTTGCTCCCTGATCCTTAAATTTTTTTACAGATCATTGGCCAGGTAATTATTAAAACATTACCTCCAGTAAATTGTCAATTGATATATTGGTAAAATATTCGTCAATAACAAAACTGTTTAAAGCTTGCCTTATGTCTGCTTCGTTGTGGGAAATATTTTCTAATGCTTTTTCAACTTCGCCGATGTCTTTGTGATTAAAAAAGTCACCAAATATTTTTACTTTTTTAATCACACCTTTTTGTACGTCCAGGTTCATTTCTAACATGCCACCAAGGGTTTTAATAGTTTTTTTAAAACTATAATCAGGGGAATAACCATAATTCCATTCCCGGGTTGCATATTTTTCATCCCTGATCTTACCGATCTTCTCCAGGTCTTCGGCAGTGAAAGTATAAGGCCTGCATCCTTCCGTATTAGCCACTACATAATCCATTATTTTTTGGGTAAATGCCTCAATAGAAAGCGGTACCGAAAGATGTTCAGAAATATTAGTTACTCTTTTTGGAACAGATTTCACTGCTTTATCCTGGTATTTTAAAGGATGGATTTTTAGGGCTTCGCTAACATTTTTCATCGTAGAGGAAAATAACAAAGTACCATGGTGCAATATTTTATTTTTAAAGATGTGTTCTGCATTTCCTGAAATCTTTTTTCCATCGATTGTAATATCGTTGCGTCCTTCGAATTTTGCATCTGCTCCAAGACTGCGAAGTACATCCACAATAGGTTTCGTGTATTTTTCAAAATCGATAAGGCTGCTATCTTTCCCTGTTTTTGTAAAGGAAAAATTAAGGTTTCCTAAATCATGGTAAACGGCACCACCACCTGATAATCTTCTTACTACATGTATGTTTTTTGCCTTTACATAATCATAATTAATTTCGGCGAGTGTATTCTGATGCTTGCCAATAATTATTGCATTATCATTTCTCCAAAGCATAAAACAATCTTCCTTCATGTGGCGGAAAATATATTCATCGGTTGCAATATTGAAATAAGGATCTATCGATTCATGAAAAATACAAAGCATTCGTTTCTTTTTTGGCAAAATTAACCATTCCTCATTTCGCTAAAAATTTTTTCATTTTTCTTAAAATAGAGTAGGAGTAAATAGAATTCCAAATTAGTATTTTAGACCAGGCCCAACACTTTTTTAGCAAGAAGTATTGTTTCAGGATCACCGGTGTATTTACCTTTTTCGTCCGAAAGTTTTATAACCGGCGTCCAAACAGCATCATCTGGTAATGCATCCGTCATTTTCACCACAATATTCAATGGCGTCAAGCCTACATCATTTGTAAAGTTGGTGCCCACACCGAAGGAAATGCCAATTTTCTCTTTGCAATAATTAGCGATCACCTGTACTTTTGCATAATCAAGACCATCAGAAAATATAATTGTTTTAGAGTGAGGATCAATTCCATAATGGCGGTAATGCGCGATCGTCTTATCGGCAAATTCAAGCGGGTCGCCACTATCATGCCTTACCCCATCAAATAGCTTGCTGAATTTTTTATCGAAAGCAGCGAAAAATACTTCGGTTGTGTAAGTGTCAGATAATGCAATGCCAAGATCTCCTCTGTATACATGAACCCAATTTTCCAATGCCAGCGAGTTTGACATTTTAAAACCAAATTTTGCCGCATGAAACATAAACCATTCGTGCGCGTGCGTACCTATTGGTTTTGTATTTAAAATCATCGCCAGGTGCACATTGCTTGTACCGATGAAAGTAGAACCGCCATTTTCTTTCAATGCCTGAACTGTAATTTTTTGCACTTCGTAGGAATGTCGTCGGCGGGTACCAAAATCTGCAATGGTAATTCCCAGTTCTTTGTATTTCTCAATTTTGGCCTTTGCTACTATGGCTACTTCATCATCAGATATTCTTTTGCCTGCGGTAAATTCATAATACAATTCGCAAATTAAAAACATGATTGGCACCTCCCATAAAATGGTTCTGTACCAATATCCTGTAATATTTACTGATAAGTCGTGACCATTTTGTTCTATCATCACTTCTTCAGGATCATACCGGAATCCCTGTAAAAAATCTAAATAAGTAGGAGCAATATATGGACAGCTTTTGAATAAAAATTCTTTTTCAGCTTTGGTGAGTTTTAGATTAGAAAGCTGATCAATTTCTATTCTCAATGCATCTGCAAACCCATCAGGAAATGCATGTTTACCACGGTTAATAAATGTGTAATGTGCTTTTGCTTTGGGAAACAAATTGACCACAGCATTTTGCATAGTGAATTTGTAAAAATCATTGTCGAGAATAGAATTAATGCGCATATTGACTACAAATTAAAATGAATTTCATGAATTGTAGAATAGGTATTTTATCCAGACACTACAAATAATTAGTAGTTATCTGTAAGTTTGCCGGGTCATGAATCATTTTTCTCCTGAAATTCGTACTGTAAATATAACCCGTTATGTGACTCCTTTACGTGAAGGTGGATCTCTTCCTGCGATTACGGAGGCAGATGATGGCTTCATGTATGTGGTAAAATTTAGGGGTGCAGGCCAGGGAGTAAAAGCACTGATTGCAGAATTAATTGGTGGAGAAATAGCACGTATAATCGGGCTAAAAGTTCCTGAAATTGTTTTTGCCAATCTTGATGAGGCTTTTGGGCGTACAGAACCTGATGAAGAAATACAGGATTTGTTGAAAGCGAGTGTGGGATTGAATCTGGGACTTCACTATCTATCACGTTCTGCTACGTTTGACCCGGTAGTTACACAGCCAGATGCTTTGCAGGCTTCCAAAATAGTTTGGCTGGATTCATTTATTAAAAATGTGGATCGTACTTCAAGAAATACGAATATGCTCATTTGGCAAAAGGAACTATGGTTGATTGATCATGGTGCAGCTTTTTATTTTCATCATTCCTGGGATGATTGGGAATTACATGCTGAAAAACCATTCAATTATATAAAAGATCATGTGTTGCTTTCTACGGCTTCAGAACTGGCTAAAGTGGATAAAGAAATTCATCAAAAAATAACCAATGAAATGCTTGAATCCATTATCAATCTTATCCCTGATCAATGGCTATTGATAGATGCGCCGTTTGCAACTACCGACGCTAACAGGCAGGCTTATGCGAAATATTTAACTGACAGGTTTACCCATTCTATTCAATTTGTAAAAGAAGCACAGGATGCAAGAAAAATACTTATTTGAATATGCGATTGTGCGGGTGGTTCCACTCGTAGAGCGGGAGGAATTCCTTAATGTGGGAGTAGTTCTCTATTGTGCAAAAGAAAAATTTTTGAAATTGCGGTTTGCTATAGATGAATCGCGGTTATTTTCTTTTTGCAATGAATGCGACATACCTGAGATACTTGATTATTTGAATGCTTTTTCCCTGATCTGTGATGGCAATAAATCAGCAGGTGTCATTGCTAAATTGCCAACTGCAGAAAGATTTAGGTGGCTTACTGCGAAGAGAAGTACTATTGTACAAACGTCGGGAGTACATCCTGGTTTATGTAACAACGCCCAGCAAACGCTTGATAGATTATTTGATCAGATGGTGAAGCAGTGAGAAGTGGATAAGTAAAAAAATTAAAAATTCATGAAGTTGAAATTTCAAAATTAATTAGCATGAAATTATAAAACGTAATTCGTGAGATATGAGAATTGAAAATTTAGAAGAAATTTTTTTCTGGAAATTCATTGGGCATATCTAAAAGTTTCTAAAGAATTTTGCCAGGTAAGTCATAAAAAAAGTGCATTACAGAAAATCCGTAATGCACTTGAAAATTATACCGGGATTGACTTTTAAATCGGTTCCCTTTTTTATTACTAATTATTTTAACTCCTTCATCAATTTTTCATTTAAAGAAATATAACCTTCGTTCTTTGCATCTTTTGCCAGTTGAAGTGACTGTTTGGAGGTAGCCATAGCGCCTGCTTTGTCACCCTTATTCTTTTGAATAACTGCTTTGTAATAAACCATGTAATAAGCTGGTGTTTTTGCTGAAGACAACGCATTATCAATCATCTCAAGTGCTTTGGGATAATTTTTATCATATTCATTATAGAATTGTGCAGCCTGCCAAAATGGTTTCTTTTCAGATTGTAATGCGCTCTCTATCTGGGCTCTTACTTTGTCTTTTATATTAGTTGTGATAGGAATTTGTAATGAAAAATCTGCCCATTTAATATTCAGGTAACAGCTTTCAGGTTTTATATCCGAAAACTGCATCGTAAGTGTTTCTACAGATTGCGGATTTTTACCCACTTTCACATTTGTACGAATTACATCCTCGCTCTCTTTGTAGCCATCTGCTCCCCAGTTATTCAATCCCTTATTTAAAATGACTACCCAATTTCCATCTTTTTTTGGGATCGTATACAATACATAAGTGCCGGAGTCCACTTTTTGTCCACCTATTTCTACAGGATCATTGAATTTAATTGTTGTTGGGGCATTCGCTCCTGTGCGCCAGACTGCGTCCCATGGTTCTAAGCTACCCATGATCGTTCTTCCTTTTACTCCCGGCCGTGAATAAGTCAGCTCGATAGATGACATTCCGAAGTCTTGTTTGATAAATTGCGTGGGCGATGGTTGAGGCATTTGAACCTGTGCAAAACCTATCGTAATAATGGCCATAGAAATTGCCAAAAAGAATAATTTTTTCATAATTACTAGTTTCATGTTTTCTTTCAAAAATAGGGAACTAAAGTTTAAGAATTGGGAAATGATGTAAGTATGGTCACAAGTTGTTTTTATTATAACAAATAATCATTAATCAACTATTATTTGACCTGGAATAGGTTATTTTGATTTCCCGGACTTTAGAAGATTACATTTTTATTTTTTCAGGCGAATTTTTTTTCCAAGATGAAAACTTCTTTTTCTATTTATTTTTTGTAGATTATTTATATATACAATATTTTTCTAAGTAAAGATTTCTCTTTCATTTAGTATATTTTTATTCTTTAAGGCTTCTCTTAAAAACTTTTAGCGTTTCTTAATTTTTAGGCATTTCATTTGATTGATTCTGAAAAATTATTTTTATGCAGAATGGAACTATACTTCAATATTTCCACTGGTATTTACCTGGTGATGGAAATTTATGGAAACAAATAAAGGAAGATGCCTCACATCTAAAAGATCTTGGCTTTTCTACTGCATGGTTGCCACCTGCTTTTAAAGGATCAAATGGCGGATATGGGGTTGGATATGGTATTTATGATTTTTATGATCTTGGTGAATTTGATCAAAAAGGTTCAGTTCGTACTAAATACGGAACGAAGGAGGAATATATAGCAGCAATTGATGCCTTACATGATGCAGGTATGCATGCAATGGTAGATATCGTCCTCAACCACAAAGCAGGTGGCGATGAAAAGGAAAAAATAATGGTCGTAAAAGTAGATCCCAACAATCGAAATAAAGTGATATCAGCACCTTTCGAAATTGAGGCTTTTACTAAATTTACATTCCCCGGCAGAAAGAAAAAATACTCGGATTTTGAATGGGATTTTACATGCTTTACCGGGATAGATTATGCGGCCGATCTCAACGAAACCGGAATTTTTAGAATTTTAAATGGTTTTGACGAATCCTGGCAAAGTATGGTCAGTGATGAAAAAGGTAACTATGATTACCTCATATTTGATGATATAGAATTTAGAAATCCTGCTGTGAAGGAGGAGCTTCAGCGATGGGGAAGATGGTATTGGGATCAGGTACATTTTGATGCAGTCCGACTGGATGCAGTAAAGCATATACCCCCATCTTTTTATCTGGAATGGCTGCATAAATTACGTGAAGACACAGGAAAAGAGATTTTTGCAGTGGGTGAATATTGGGCCCCTGGACGCCTGGATGTTTTGCAGGAATATATTAATCAAACGAATGGTGAAATGAGTCTTTTTGATTCATCACTTCATCATAATTTTTGCCTGGCATCCAATGAAGGGAACAATTATGATATGCGTAGCATTTTTAATGACTCATTGGTTAAAGCAAATCCATCCAAAGCCGTAACGGTAGTTGCAAATCATGATACGCAACCACTTCAGTCACTGGAAGCACCTATAGAAGCGTGGTTCAAGCCATTAGCCTATTCATTAATTCTTCTTAGGGACGAAGGATATCCATGTGTTTTCTATCCAGATCTTTATGGCGCTCATTATAAGGACAAAGGAAATGATGATAATGAATACGAAATATGGTTGGCAAAAGTTGATGGTCTTGAAAACATTCTGAATGTGCGATCTAAAAATGCATATGGTCAGCAGAGAGATTATTTTGATCATCCCAATTGTATCGGTTGGACGAGAGAGGGAGATGAAGAACATAGTGGTTGTGCAGTAGTATTATCAAACGGCGACCAGGGAAATAAGAATATGGAAATGGGAAAACGCTATGCAGGTAAAATGTTTATTGATATTTTGGGAAAGAATTCTTCCGAAGTGGAGATTAAAAATGATGGATGGGGGAATTTTTTAACTTCTGCAGGATCTGTTTCTGTTTGGGTAGAGAAAATTGAGTAATCTAATTTCAAACAGAATATGTCTACTAATAAGAATAAATTTATTCATATTAGTATTGGATAATTGCATTATTCGAAAAATACTTTCACTGTTTGGTACAAAAGTCTATTCTGCATGTATTGTGTTTTGGAATTTTGTTTTTCCGCGTATCCCTCAAGGCCAAAGAGTCCTGCTGCATTGCCTTTATTGATAGAAATTTCCAAATAGTTGGCAGAATTAAACAGGGCCAATTTCTCACTTTCATTCACATCAGCATAGGTTTCACTTATTTTATCGATTATCTCATCCCGCTTAAAAACAATTTTGAAACTTCTACCTTTCCGCTGTTCTTCAAATTCCTCTTTTGTAATATTAATAATGACATTTTCAAAATTGTCAATAAATATAATTTGGCCTTCAATAAATTTTGGTCCCAACAATGGCCTTAATGGATTTTTCACTTCGATGGATACATTTGAATTACCTATATCCTCTAAAGATATTCCTTCCAGGATTTTTTGATATGCCTCACCAAAAACACGAATACAGTACAGGGTATTTTTTTGTTCTGAAATTTTCAATGGCAACGCAATTATCTTTTCCGGCGTTTCTTCTAATATCATCGTAATTAATCCATTGTCTGCACAACCAATATATTGATCTCCCTGTTTGATCAATAAGAGGTGTTCAGGCCGTTTATCAAATAAATTGACAATAACGATATGAAACGTGTTCGGGGGGAAATTTTTTATTGCGTTGCGGCAAACGTAAGCTGCTTGTGGATAATTAAAAGGCGTCAGCTCGTGGGAAATATCTATAATATTGAACGACGGATTTATTTGTAATAATTGTCCTTTAACAGCTCCCGTTAAAAAATCCTGTCGCCCGATATCTGATGTTAAAGTAATTAATGCCATCTAAAATAAATAATACTTCTGTTGATTGTATATATTGAAAAGATATAATAAAACAAGCACTTTCCAAAAAAGAATTGAATTGAGCCTTATTGATAACCCGGTAAAGCTATTTTATTAATTTTCTATTTTTATAAAAGAAATTCCTGGTTAACTTATCTGTCAAGCCAGGGAAAAATTTGTTCATAAAGACTGTTTGTTTTCCTTTGAAAGTTAATACCAGCGTTCGTTTTCTTTTTTTGATTGCTTTTAAAATATGCTGAGCACATTCTTCTGCTGTCATCAAATTATTTTCATTCAAAGGAGATTCTCCCTGGGGTTTGGAATGTGCGTTAAGCGCCACCTTCCTGATATTGCTTTGGGTAAATCCCGGACATACCCACATCACATTTACTCCATCTTCTATCAATTCAGTTCTTAAGGCTTCCAGCCATCCGGTTAGCGCAAACTTGCTGGCACTATAACCACTTCTTCCGGGTAAACCTCTGTAACCTGCAATGGAAGATACTCCTACGATAGTTCCCTTATTTTCAATAATGGAGTTTAAGGCATATTTTGTGCAATAAACCGTACCCCAAAAATTGATATCCATTACTTTTTTAAGTGTGCTTAAATCTGTTTCTTTAAATTCTGCCCTCATTGAAATCCCCGCATTATTAACAAGGATATCTATTTTCCCATAATGCTCCCTGGTTTTAACTATAAAATTTTTACAATCTTCTTCTTTACTTACATCTGCCACGATCGTTATCAGGTTATTATTTGAAAGCGATGTTTGTAATTGATCCAATTTTTCTGCGGTACGAGAGCAGGTAGCTACTTTAGCACCTTGTTGAAGAAATGCTTCAACAAGTGCTCTTCCAATACCATCTGTTCCACCTGTGACTGCAACTATTTTATTCTCAAACATTTGGTTTTATTTGGCGCAAAAATAGGTGAGATACCGGTTAGAAGCAGGAGAAAATTATGATTTTTAATAAGTAAATAAAAAGGCGGCATTTAAATTAATATCTATTTATTTTGCATAAAGTAATGCTATTAAGGCTTTGAGTTGAATTCAAAGTAGATTCTGAAATATTTTTTACTAAAAGTTTGGTGCAATAACTTTTTCACTTATTTTTGCACTCCAAAAAAAATTGGTCAATCTGCTATTGGTTAGCAACTCTTTTAGATATGATCAAATTATGAATTGGTAGCTCAGTTGGTAGAGCAATACACTTTTAATGTATGGGTCCTGGGTTCGAGTCCCAGCCAGTTCACCAAAAGGGTGTATCTAATTTTAGATACACCCTTTTTTAATTTTTCACCTTAGGTATAATGGTAATACTTCTTACGCATCGAGTAAATTAATCATACTTTTAAAATGAATTTTTTATATGCCTTTCGTTTATATATAATATTCAGAAAAAGTCAGGAAGTATTAAGTCGGTGCTTGTATTGATATAGAAAGAAGTTAACGTGAACACAATACAGGCCACTCTAAATTTACTTCCACAGGCATTCCATGGGT
>JBDTEF010000211.1:0-2666 GCA_039922615.1 Ginsengibacter sp. | reverse complement strand
TTGTCCTTCTTATTGCAAACGAAAGAGCTGAACCCTTCGCTCCATTTCCATTACAGAAACTTCATCACTACTACGATTCAGTCCGCCACTCCACTACGCATCGGCTCTCTGTGAGATACCTTGAATTACCAAATTGCGGTAAGGCTCTTGGCACATCGTAGCGGTAGTTTCTCACGTTCCTTAAAAGAGCCTGTGTAAGATTCCTGCCGCCTCAATCCCGGTTGACCTGTAATCAGTATGCGGTTCATCCATTACAGCCCATCCTACAGATACTCGAAAATCTGTAGTTTCGTCAACAAGTATGCTTTTCGAGACTTCATCGTACGGTTTACTTTCGTTCAGCTCTCTTACACTTACCTGACATCTTTATGATGCCTTTTCTTCATCGCTCAATACCATAACTTTTGATTACAGCACCATGAAGCAGTTTATATACTCCTCCCGCAAGGCGTATATGAAGGGCCGTCCCTCATCTCTTATAAAGCATTGAAAAGAACTTTCGTACTTTTCATTCGTGACACACTCGAGTTTGAACAGGGCGGTAAAAAAAGAGCAGATTATGGAGAATCTTTATTGGTAGATTTATCAAAAAAACTTACTTCAGATTTTGGAAAAGGTTTTGCTTTAGCAAGTTTAAAAAATTTCAGACAATTTTATCTTACATTTTCCGAAAGTCAAAAAGGCTCCGCAGCAAGTAGCCTTTTAATTGAAAATAAGAAAAGCTCCGCAATGCGGAGCCAAGGTGATAAAACAATATTTATACATAAAGGTCACGCATTGCGTGCTGAATTAAGCTGGACACATTACCGGCTTTTAATGAGGGTGAAGGACGTAAAAGCCAGGAATTATTATATTGAAGAAACTATCGGCCAAAACTGGAGTACAAGGGCTCTGGAACGCCAAATAAACTCTTTTTATTACGAAAGAATATTGTCCTCAAGAAATAAGAAAGAAGTGCAGGATGAGGCGAAACAAGCAACAAGTAGATTGACTTTATCGCTGGAAGATTTTATTAAAGATCCATACGTATTGGAATTTTTGAATATAACTTCCGATTCCGGCTATTTAGAAAAAGATATTGAGAAGGCCATTATTCAAAAGCTTCAGCATTTTATGCTGGAGATGGGAAAAGGCTTTTCTTTTGTCGCCCAACAAAAACGTATCTCAGCTGAAAATGATCATTTTTATGTTGACCTCGTTTTGTATAATTATATTCTAAAATGCTTTGTATTGATTGATCTAAAATTAGGTAAGCTAAATCACCAGGACATTGGTCAAATGGATTTCTATGTACGTTGGTTCGAAGATAATTTAAGAACTCCAACAGATAACCCCACAATTGGTATAATACTTTGTTCTGAAAAAAATGAAACTGTAGTAAAGTATTCGGTTCTGAAAGAAAGTAAGCAACTGTTTACCTCAAAATATAAATTATATCTGCCTACAGAAGAGGAATTTAAAAATGAATTAGAAACCGAATTGCTTCAATTCAAATTGAGAAATAAATGATGAATATTTTTTGCAATTCCTCAAGGAGATTAATTAGAGTAAAGATGAAATAAGCCAAGTAAAAATAGAAAGCTTCAATTATTAGCAACCCAAAAATTATAAAAATGTTATGACATTTATTTCAAATATTTTTTAATTTAGAAAACGATTAATAACCAATAAAAGTGAAATATGGAATTGCAGCGAATGAATTTGGTTATGATTCCCCAGGAGGAATTAGCCACCCTACAAGTAACCCAACAGGAAATTTTAAAACAATTGCAGAATCTTCAATGTGTAACTTCTTCAACAGTCCCCATCAGGCACATTACAGCAAAAGAATTTATGGTTGCTGTAAGAATTTGTCGATCAAAGTTTGATCAGTTAGTAAGTCAAAACAAAATCAGGACGATCAAAAAGAGGAGAAAAATTTATGTACCAACTTCTGAAGTGGACAGATACTTTTCAGACCCATCTATTTGATTAATGTTTTGTTTACTAAGACCTAATGACAAGGGGGATTATATTGTGGCTACTATCAACAGACATACCGGCCCTCAGAATAAATTCGGCAATAAATCCTGGTAACGGAAGCAATCGTTATAACCTTTAACATTGACTTTACTCCTTATTAAATTTCTTTCACAATCTTAGATGTCATTTCGAGCGTGAAATCAATATCTGCTTCAGAATGAGCGTAACTAACTGAGCCTTGTTTTGCTGAAATTGGGATATGATAAATCCCATTCTGAATTAGCGCCCTTCTATATTTTATATCAAAATCAAAATCATGGTGTTCCAATACATCATGAAGATCTGCCGGCGCTTTCTCGGTAAAATAAGTACAAAAAGCAGAAGCATTGTTAGTGGTAACCGCGGGGATTCCTTTTTCTTTAAATATGATTTCAAGGCCCTCGTAAAGCCGGTTGCTCATTGAATGAATTCGGTGATACACATCTTCGTTTTGTAAAATCCGCATAACAGTAATAGCAGCAACTGCGTTTATTGGATGAGCATTATAAGTGCCGGCGATCAATACACGCTTTGTGGGATCAGGATGATCGAAGAGATCCATAATTTCTCTTTGGCCACCAATTACGCCTAACGGATAACCATTGGCAATTGCTTTTCCAAAAACCGAAATATCGGGCGTAACACCTGCAACACTTTGATAGCCT
>JBDTEF010000210.1:0-3517 GCA_039922615.1 Ginsengibacter sp. | reverse complement strand
ATACTGACATTGATAGCAACTATTCTTTCTATCATTATAGCCCCTTTACTCTTAAAAACATTTTCAGATTTCATTCCTGAAGGTCTTCATTTCAATATTCGTCAGCCAGGAGTAATTTTATTTTTATTCATCACTACCATTTTAGTGAGCCTGCTTTCAGGAATATATCCTGCATTTATTCTGTCGTCCTTTAAACCAATTAAGGTTTTAAAAAATCAAGTTGTGGAAGGTGCCGGGAGTACCAGACAATTATTTTTCAGGAAAACGCTTACGGTTTCTCAATTTGTATTTGCGCAGGTTTTTATTATTGCTACCCTTATCGTTGGAAGGCAAATTCATTATGAACTGACAAAGGATATGGGTTTTAAAAAAGATGCAATTATTTATTTTGGGAGTAGTTTCACAGATACCACCGCAGCAAAGAGAAAAGTATTGTTTGAAAAATTTAAGGCTATTCCTGAAATCGCTAATGTAAGCCTGGCTGGTTTTCCTCCATCAACTGATGGAGGATTAGGCGATGAATTAACGTACAAAAACGGGACAACAGAAATAAATACTGCTGTTAGAATAAAGCCGGCTGATACTAACTATATTCACTTATATAACATCAAGTTATTAGCAGGTGCTAACGTTCCTTATGGCGATTCCGTTAAAGGTTTTCTCATTAACGAAAAATGTGCTCAAGTACTTGGTTTCAAAAATCCCCAAGAAGCTATCGGAGAACTTGTTCAATCAAATGTTTTGAGTCACGACAAAATTCCGATAGTTGGTGTATTTGCCAACTTCATCCAGGGTTCATTGCATGACGAAATATTGCCGTTGGCCATTTTTAATATGCCATCCTGGGAACTTACTTTTAACGTTGCCTTACAGCCGGAGAGTGCAGGAGGAACCAGCTGGGCAAATGCTATCGGCAAAATAGAAACAGAATTCAAAAAGATGTATCCGGATACAGATTTCGAGGTACAATTCCTGGATGAAAACATTGCTAAATATTACACAGCCGAACAGAATCTTTCCAGGTTGTTAAAGTGGGCTACAGGTCTTGCAATCTTTATCAGTTGCCTTGGTTTGCTTGGCCTCGTCATGTACACCACCAATCAACGAACAAAAGAAATAGGCATTCGGAAAATCGTAGGAGCCAGCGTTTCGCAAATCATTATTTTATTAGCGAAAGACTTTTTAAAATTAATACTCATCGCGTTTATCATCGCGGTTCCTATCGTTTGGATTGCAGCGAATAAATGGCTGCAAAATTTTGCATTTAAGATTGAACCAGGTATGTGGTTGTTTATAATTGGAGGATTAATACTGTTGGTGCCGGCAGTGATTATTTTATTGTTGAAAACGTATAAAGCAGCTACGGCAAATCCGGTGGATAGTTTGCGGACAGAGTAGGTAAGTAGAGATATTGACGTGTTACGTAAGGCCAGGTCGTGACCTGTCCTTACATCTGTATTACCTGTTTTGAATTTACTTTCAGAATTTGTTTAAGGGTTAATTTAATTTGCCTGCAAATAAAATAAACACATATGTATTTATAATACTTTGTGCTTTCTTATCGAAAACTTGCATTACCAGCATATGTACCAATACGGAACAGCGGTTGTATCAAAACCGAACACTTTTATTTTTTACAAATTCTAATCAATTGATAATGAGCGTCTAAGGTTCTGGCTTATTATTTTGTATTATTAGGCAAAAAGATGAAGGTTTAAAGCTAAAACCTATAACCTAATGCCCACAACCTAATGCCCCATGCTCAAAAACTATTTCAAAATCGCGTTCCGGAGCCTGATAAAAAACAAATCGTTTTCTTTCATCAATATTGCAGGCTTGTCCATTGGTATTTCAGTCTGCTTCATCATTATGCTATTTGTGCAGGATGAATTAAGTTTTGACCGTTTCAATGAAAATGCAGATAGGATTGTACGGGTTGTTTTTAAAGCAGACATCAATGGCGGAAAGATTTTTGAATCCAATGTAATGCCGCCGGTAGCTGGAGTTATGAAAAATGATTTCCCTGAAGTGCAGGATGCCACAAGGTTACAGGCAGAAGGTGCGGTAAAAGTTACGTACAAGGATAAGGTTTTTAAGGATGATGAAATGGCAATTGTTGACCCCAACTTTTTTACCATTTTTACCCTTCCGCTTGTAGAAGGTGATGCAAAAAATGCTTTGTCGCAACCACATACAATGGTCATTACAAAGGAACTTGCCAATAAATATTTTGGTAATGAAAATGCTTTGGGAAAAACTCTATTCCTAAACGATAATAAAGATATTTCTTATAAAGTAACCGGCATCATTGAAAAAGTACCGGCCAATTCACATTTTCACTTTGATATGTTTGTGTCGATGTTGAGTATGGATAATTCAAAATCTGACTCATGGATGGAATCCGGGTTTTTCACTTATCTTTTGCTGAAAGATGGCAGCGACTATAAAAAATTAGAAGCGAAGATGCCGGGAATGGTGACTAAATATATGGGGCCACAGATTCAAAAATCGATGGGTATTAGCTTGCAACAATTCATAACAAAAGGGAATAAATTAGGTTTTGCACTTCAACCCCTTACTTCAATTCATTTACAATCGCATTCCAATTTTGAATTATCGCCCAATGGTAATACCACCACTGTTTATGTGTTTGCATTGATTGCACTCTTTATGTTAATCATTGCCTGTATCAATTTCATTAATTTATCTACAGCAATTGCATCTAAACGTGCAAAAGAAGTAGGCGTACGTAAAGTAATTGGCGGTGGAAAAGCATCCCTCGTAAAACAATTTTTAATAGAATCTTCTTTACTTGTCGGTATTGCTTGTGTAATTTCATTTGTGTTGGTGCAATTATCCCTGCCCGAATTCAATATTATCTCCGGAAAGAATTTGCACTTTGGTTTTAATCTTAATCTAATTTTTGCGCTCATTGGCCTCGGCGTTTTGGTAAGTTTCTTTGCTGGTTTATATCCTGCATTTTTCCTGTCATCATTCAAACCCATTGATGTATTGAAAGGGAAAATGACCCGCAGTAATAAAACCTTTGGTTTGAGAAGCAGTCTCGTGGTTTTCCAGTTTTTTATCTCTGTGGTATTAATTATCGGAACTATTGTGGTTTGGCAACAAATGAAATACATACAGGAGAAAAATTTGGGTTACAATAAAGAACAATTGCTAACCATTCCGAATTCTTATGCGCTCGGGAAAAATGAAACAATTTACAAACAGCAATTGCTGGAAGACCCGCGGGTAGTGAATGCTACAGTTTCTTCCTACAAACCTGCAGGACCAAGCAGTGGTGGTAATGCAATGAGTTACCCGGAAGGCCGTGAGAATGAAATAATGAGAACGCCGGAATATCGTGTGGATGAACAATACATCCCTACATTTGAAATGAAAATGGCTGCAGGTAGAAATTTCTCAAAAGAATTTACTACAGATTCTACCGGCATCATCATAAATGAAACTGCCATGAGAGCCTTTGGATGGAATGCATTGAGTGCTCCGGGTAAAA
>JBDTEF010000209.1:0-4555 GCA_039922615.1 Ginsengibacter sp. | reverse complement strand
ACGTTTATTTGAGATTGATTTCATAGATGATTCTTGTATTACAAACAGAAAAATTAGCTTGACAATTTTCTTTTGGTTGCATTCTCCGTAGTTGCAAACTACGGAGAACACGATAAAATGATTTTAGGAATTCTACGAATAGAGGAGGCTTATATCCCAACCTTTTTGAAGATTAGTGATTGCGAGGTTTTAGCCGTCGTTTGGTCTCACCCGACCAACGACAAACTCTAACTTAAATTAGAATTATTAATTTCAGAATTTGCTAATACTTCTATTCCTTCAATTGATGATTAAGTACAGAGGACCGGTGGTCAGACCAAACAGGGGCTTATATCAATGTTATTTTGAGGAGTTTTTTATATTTAGTAATATAAGTGACGACCAGTCACAGGTCTGGCAAACGCACCCTTGCTTTGCTACAAGACCTGCGCCAGTTGAAGCGTCCGCTTGTGATGTTGCAATTACCGATGATATTTAATTCAATGAGACCTTTCGTTCCACAAAAATTTCTTGCATTTCTTTACTTCCAATCTTCTATGCGAGTTACAAAACTTGCTAATACAAAATTCAAATGTACATATTCAAAAACCTGCCACGATAAAGGAGATAAATACAATTTGTCCTTATCGTGAAATTCATATTTCCAGCTTTAAAGTTTTTATATAAATCTATTAATAATACCAGCACAAGCGGACGCTTGCGCTAATAAAACAGATGCAATCCCTTGCGCCAACATAGGGCTTATATCAATGTTATTTTGAGGAGTTTTTTATATTTAGTAATATAAGTGACGACCAGTCACAGGTCTGGCAAACGCACCCTTGCTTTGCTACAAGACCTGCGCCAGTTGAACTCTACAATTCCGTGTGTAATTAACTATTGCTTTAATTCTTATAAAGTAAATATACAGAAATTGATAAATGGCTTTTTATAAAAAAATTTGTTTTATCAATTCTATATTCATAATGATATTTTTACAAAGGCTAATGATATTTTGATATTATTCTGAATTGGAAATTTTATAGCATTTATTTATGTATCAATGGTTTATTTAGTGATATTTTTTAGAAAATATCATAAGGTGGCTGATTGGTATTTTTTTTATTAATGAATTATATGAGAATCGTTTTCTTCATGTATTTTATATTAGGTTTTCCGCAGGTAGTCTTCAAAATTGATTTTAAAGAATAATATCAGAAAACTTCGATTTAATGATGAGTGTTCAAGAATTTATAAGCAACTTAATTTTATAAATAAGAAAATTTTACAAATAGTTGATCATCACATTAACCAAAATAAAGCTGCTTTAATATGAATAATCATAAAAAATATATTGCAACCTTTGTCACACTTATCATAGGTTTTTGTGCTTATTCCCAAAATCCTGATCAATCGGTTTTAAATCTTTGGAACAAAAATGATTTAAAATATGACAGCCCCAAAACAGGAAATCCATTATTGCCTGGCTACTTTGCAGATCCAACTATTATAGAAAATAACGGCACCTTTTACATTTATGCAACAAGCGATATGCCCAGTTGGAACGACATCACTAAACTGGCAGTATGGTCATCAAAAGATTTTGTAAACTGGAAATGCGATTATTTAAACTGGCCAACGAAAGAAGCCTGCAAAAGCAGTACAGGTACGCCTTCCGGTGTGTGGGCGCCAAGTGTAATCAAAGCACCAAACAGTAAATTTTATATGTACGTTACTGTTGGCCAGGAAATATGGGTTGGGGTAGCAGATAGTCCCGTTGGTCCCTGGAAAAATGCAATGGCAAATAATCAGCCTTTGGTTCGGAGTAAAGAATATTTTTATGTAGAAACAATCGATGCAGAATGTTTTGTTGACGATGATGGACAGGCATATTTGTACTGGGGTTCTTCCAATAGCGGTTTTGATATCGAAGGCCGGTGCCTGGGTGTAAAACTAAATCCGGATATGATCTCTTTTAACGGGCAGCCAAAAGATGTAACCCCGCCACATTATTTTGAAGCACCGTATATGTTTAAGAAAAACGAAACTTATTATTTTTCTTATTCATGGGGAAAAACCTGGGATCCGACTTACCAGGTGCGTTATTCAACCGGCCCTACACCTTTTGGCCCCTGGACAGAAGGGATGATGAGGCCAATTCTCGGTACGGATGAAAAAGATGAAAAAATTAAATCCACCGGGCATCATACTATCCTAAAATTTAATGATAAATATTATATCATTTACCATCGTTTCAATACATTGGATCGTTATCCGATTTCTCAAAAATTACGACAGGTAGCTGCTGATGAACTTAACTTTAATGCTGATGGTTCCATAAAAAAAGTTGTTACAACTAATAGAGGAGTTGGCGCTTTAAAGGATGCCGGCAATAAAACAAACCTTGCTTTCAAATGTAATGTTACCAGTTCCAGCGACCTGGATTCAATAGTGACTCCTGCTAAATATTCCGTTGACGAAAACAATGGTACGTTATGGATTGGCGGCCATTATGCGCAGGAATGGATTATGCTTGATCTTGGAACGATAAAATCATTTACTGAAATTCAGGTATTTCCGGAGTTTCCTATTAAAGCATATCAATATAAAATAGAGATTTCTGAAGATAATAAAACCTGGAAATTGGCAGACGATCAATGGGAGAATAAAAAAATCGGCTCTCCATTAATTTCCCAATCAAAGTTTTCGGTGCGGTATATCCGGGTGACGATGCGCAATGAAAAGGAGAATTCCAGGCCGGGTATATGGGAAATTAAAATTTATTAGATGAAGGAATGCAGACCATCCTAATCATTAAAGTTTAACTCTAAAGTGCTTTAGGATTTTTTAATAAAGAATTAAACAGAATTTTCATCTATCAACTTGCAAAAAATAATTTATGATGAAGAAAAAAAAGCAACACATTTTTTTTAAAATAAAATCAGGTTACCTTTCTTTTATTGTGGCATTTGTGTTTTTAGCAGGTTTTAATTCTTGTAAAGCTCAACAGGAATTTGTAAAAGTCAGCAATACCCATTTTGTAATAAAAAATAAACCTTATTATTTCATTGGAACTAATTTATGGTATGGCGCATATCTCGCCGCAGATGCTAAGTATGGCAACCGTGCACGGCTTTTAAGGGAGCTTGACCATTTACAGAAATTAGGCGTCAATAACCTGCGTGTAATGGCAGCGTCCGAAGAATCCGATTTTGGCTTACCGCTAAGTCCGCCTTTTCAATTCAAGAATGGAAAATACAATGACACCCTTTTCCAGGGACTCGATTTTTTGCTGGCAGAAATGGGCAAAAGAAATTTACATGCGGTTTTAGTCTTGAATAATTATTGGGATTGGTCTGGTGGCATGAGCGAATATGTGTCGTGGGAAACAGGCGAACATGTCTTTGATCCCTCCGTAAACAAACAACAGACATGGGATCAAATGATGAATTTTTCTGCCCGATTTTATACAATGGAAGAAGCGCAAAAAAGGTATCATAAATACATTTCTACCCTGGTGAACCGTAAAAATATTTACACAAAAAAAGTGTATAAAAACGATCCGGCTATTATGACGTGGGAACTGGCAAATGAACCCCGTCCTTCAAAAGAAGGTGATTCAACGGAGAGTGTGAAAATTTTCTCCAATTGGGTAAACAAAACCGCAGAATATATTCATTCTCTTGATCCTAATCATTTAGTAACAACTGGTAGTGAAGGCAGCAAAGGAACATTGAACAGTTTAGATTTTACTTTACAGGCACACAACAGCCAATATATAGATTACATCACCTTTCACATGTGGCCAAAAAACTGGGGATGGTACAAAGCTGATAAGCCCGAAATGCAACAAACCAAAGAAAAGACGGCCCAATATTTTGATGAACATTTAGACATTGCACAAAAGCTAAATAAACCGATTGTGATGGAAGAATTTGGTTTTGTCAGAGACGGTGAAAAACACGAGCCGGGAACGCCAATAACTGCAAGGGACGAATATTATTCATTTGTATTTCAACTTTTAAAAGATGCTAAGCAAGCGGGAAAACCCCTGGGTGGAGTAAATTTTTGGGGATGGGGCGGCGAAGGAAGAACAACACAGAAAGATGGCATGTGGAAACCGGGTGACATCACTTACACCGCAGACCCATACAGTGAAGCACAAGGATTAAATTCCATTTTTGATACAGATAGTTCCACACTCAAAATAATTAAAAAATACACTGACGCTTTACGATAGATTTTTAAACTATAGAAGATGTAATGTATAAGAGAAATTAAAAAAAAAATTAGGAGTTTCTAAAAAAAAATAAAAAATTAACCAGGATGAAAAGAATATTATTTTTCGCACTCTTTTGTTCATTATTTGCAGCTTCCTGCTCATCTGTAAATAAAGAAAAAAAATCAACAAATGAGATAAAATGGTTAACTACTAAAGGAAAGTTTATCGTTAATAAAGACGACGGACAAAATCGAATTTTAAGGGGAGTAAATGTGAGTGGTTTGGAATATGACAGCACCGGGAAACGGGCTTTATCAGGATTAATGGCTCTGGCAGATCGTTGGAATATAAATG
>JBDTEF010000208.1:0-3473 GCA_039922615.1 Ginsengibacter sp. | reverse complement strand
GTTACCTTCGCCGCTCAAAAAAAATTTATAATGAAAACGATTACAATCGAAGGACAAATCAGGACCGAATTTGGCAAAACAGCCACCCGTCAACTTCGCTCTGAGGACAAAGTGCCAGCTGTAATTTACGGAGGTGCAAAAGAGATTAATTTTTCTGCTCCGGCAACAGCATTCAAAAACATTGTTTACACGCCTGACTTTATGTTGGTAAATGTAAATATTGACGGAGCAACTTACAATTGCGTATTAAAAGATAAGCAGTTTGGAAAAGTTTCTGACGACTTAATTCACCTTGACTTTTTAGAATTAGTTGATGACAAAAAAGTAATTGTGAATATTCCACTTAAGTTCACAGGCACTCCAGCCGGTGTAAAAGAAGGTGGCAAGTTAGTAGTAAAGATGAAGACTTTGAAAGTAAAAACTTTGCCTGCTCACCTGACTGAAAATATTGAAATGGATCTTTCTGATCTAAAGATCAACGAGAATGTACGCGTTCAGGATGTGAAATCCCCCAACATGGAGATTTTAAATTCTGCCCGTATACCAGTAGCTTCAGTTACAATGACACGCCAGTTGAAACAAGAAGAAGCAAAGACTGCTCCTGCTGCCAAAGCTCCTGCAGCCAAAGCTGCTGCAGCTGCTCCCGCAAAAGCAGATGCAAAGAAATAAAAATAGAATTTGAACAAAGTGCCCTCATTATTGGGGGCATTTTCGTTTCATTCATTCATATATACTCTTATTAGCAAACTATAAAGTTTGCGTACATTTGCCAACTAATTTTAATTATGGATAGGAATACAGTTATTGGATTTGTTTTATTGGCGGCATTATTTTTAGGATATTTTTACTACTCAAGCCAGGGTCAGAAAGAAGCTTTAGCCCAAAATAAACACATAGAAGATTCCATCAACCGGCTAAAACCTAAGGTTGATACTTCGCTGCTAACTGCCAATATCCGGGATTCAATTCTTAAAAAAGACAGCTCGATGGCCGGCATTCAGCAGGATTCCGCTGCCAAAGAAGAATTGATGACACTTGAAAATAAAGTTGTCAAAATTACTTTTACCAATAAAGGTGGCCAGCCCAAAGAAGTGGTGCTTAAAAACTTTAAGACCTTTGATGGAAAGCAGGTAATAATTGATGATGGAAAGTTTAATGAGATTTCCTACGCAATTAATACCGGGAATAACCAAACTGCGCAAACTGCTGACCTGCTTTTCACTCCATCCCAGGTGCAGAAATCAACTGACGGGAATCAAATTGTTACCTTCTCTCTTCAAACTCAGTCAGGAGAAAAAATAACTCATGAATATGTGCTGAAGCCAGATGATTATATGATTGATTTCATGATTAAAATGAATGGTGCCAACAAGCTGGTGACTCAAAATACTATTAATCTTCTATGGAAAGCCAGGGCTGATAAAATGGAGAAGGATATGGCATGGGAAACGCAACAATCACATATTTCATTCGTGGAGAATGGCGAGTATGATTTTGAACGTATAGTGGAAATGAAAGAAGACAGTAAGAGTTTCAGTAAGCCAGTAGATTGGGTAGCCATCAATCAACAATTTTTTGCAACAACTATTATAGCTAAGAATAAATTTAAATCCGGTGAAATTAAATGGAAATCTCCCGCGGACACCGCACTTCATATTATAGGTGAAGCTACAGCAAATTTAAAATTGGATGTACCTGCAGGAACAGATGCATTAATTCCAATGCAGCTCTATTATGGTCCAAATGATTACAAAATTTTGAAGTCTTACGATAACCAGATGTATAACATGGTTGCATTGGGTAGTGGGATTTTTGCTTTTGTAAAATATGTAAACAGGGGCTTCATTATGCCTGTGTTTAATTTCCTGTCATCAAGGCTTGCCAGCCTGGGATTGGTAATTGCATTAATGACGATATTGATACGTTTATTGATATCCCCGCTTAGTTACCAAAGTTATTTAAGTGGCGCAAAAATGAAAGTACTGAAGCCGGAGATAGATGCCTTGAAAGGAAAGTATGGTGATGATAAACAAGCATTTGGAATGGAGCAGATGAAATTATTTAAAAGTGCAGGTGTAAATCCGCTGGGTGGTTGTATTCCTGCTGTCCTGCAAATACCGATATTCTTCGCATTGTATAACTTCTTTAACTCAAACATCACCCTACGAGGGCAAAGTTTTTGGTGGGCCAAAGACCTTTCTTCTTACGATACCATCTATAATTTCTCTTTTAATATCCCATTTTATGGCGATCATATTAGTTTGTTCACCATATTCGCCGTTATTACGAGTCTTTTGATATCTCTCTATGGATTAAGTAATATGCAAGACACAGGTAATCCAATGATGAAGTACCTGCCATTTATCTTCCCCATTGTTCTCTTAGGCGTTTTTAATAAATTACCTTCAGCGCTTACGTGGTATTACACAGTATCTAACGTGATTACTTTGTTGATCCAATTTGTGATTCAGAAATATATTATCAATCACGATAAAATATTGGCGCAGCTTCAGGAAAATAAAAAGAAACCCAAAGCTCCCAGCAAATGGCAGGAAAGGATAGACGCCATGCAGCAATCGAATGAAAAATTAAAGACGATGAAGGAAAAATCAGATGGCAGAAAGAGGTAGGCTTAAATAATGATGAATTAATAAGGATGCATTACAAACATTGAAATAATCTTTGTTTTCTTCTGTTTGCGAATATTATAAAAGCTGTAAACCTTCACAGGAAATAGTTTTCTTCATTCGTCTCTTATCATTCATAATTTCCACTTGCAACTATTGAGCGTGAATTGTTATCTTTAGAGAAATAATTATCCATAATTATGCATTTCAAAAGGTATTTTCTTATCCTGCTTACTATCACTATTTCTTCGGTTAGTTATAGCCAGAAATCTCTAAATGAAGGCACGTTGGTATACAATATGTCAGTAGAAACCGGCAGCGCATCTCCGAAAATGGCTGATATGTTGGATGGCGCTACCACCACTGTTTTTATCAAAGGAAAATTGAGCAAGGTATCTCTGGTGAGTGGCCTGGGAAGCGAATCTACTGTTTACAATGAATCCACAGGAAACGGTTTTATCTTAAAAGATTATAGTGGACAGAAATTAATGTTCACTTTGACGCCAACTGATTGGAACGAAAATAATAGTAAGTACAAAGGAATCACGTTTGAAAATACAGGCGAAAGCGCAACCATTGCCGGTTATAATTGCAAAAAAACAATTGCAAAATTAAATAATGGAACCAGTTTCACTGTTTATTATACTACTGATGTGATAGTAAGTAATAAAAACTATGATCCTCAATTTTCTTCTTTACCTGGTCTCGCTGTTCAGTATGAAATGGAATCCGGAAAGATGAAATTTAAATTCATCTTATCAAAAATTAATTTTGATGCCGTATCCTCTTCACAATTTGAACAACCAAAATCTGGTTACAGGGTACTTACTTACCAGGAGAGTAAAG
>JBDTEF010000207.1:0-10770 GCA_039922615.1 Ginsengibacter sp. | reverse complement strand
AGTCTATGCCTCTCTCCTTCTCCCAAAACGATGACATCACCCTTAGATTTAGCTTGTAACGGTCTCTCCTCATCTGTATTACTTATTACTACACCTGCAGTTCCATAGATAACTTTCCACACCTCTGATCGCCTGTGATGGTATTGCCAACTCAACCTCTTACCATTTTCAACAATTAATATCTTAGGACTTATTTTTCCTGATCCATTTTGTTGGGCTTCTTTAACATCATTCAAAAATAATTTGATAAATTTATTTGATTGCTTCTCGTCAATTACATAAAACCCACCCCAGGGACGACTTTCATCAGAATCGATAATATTGAATCCTTCTGAAAGAAGGTATTTCTCTATAGCTTCAAAAACTTCTTTTTTAGAAGCATTGCCATCCATTTTTAAATCCATAATATTTAAATTTTTTGTTATTTGGCTACTCTCACTACTATTATTTCTCAAATTATATAAAAAATGTGTAAATCCTAATTAATTCTCATAGTATCGTTTTAAACATTCATTATATCTGATTCAATGTACCTTATGATATCTTCTACAGTAACTAATTTTAGTATAAATAATTGATATTCAAATAGTTATGCCATTTTATATAGATTAATTACCTTAGTAACTGCATTTCTATAATTATTTTATTCAACACTTACCTACCCATATATACCATTAATATCTGAACATCGCTAGGGCTAACACCACTTATCCTACTTGCTTGTCCCAGGGTTTGAGGTCTAATTTTCAAGAATTTTTGTCTTGCCTCATTTGATAGTGATGATATATTGTCGTAGGAAAATGAATCTGGAATTATTTGGTTGTCGAGACCAATCATTTTTGTGGCCATTTCCACCTCCTTTTTCAGGTATGTTTCATATTTAATTTCAATTTCTGCCTCAAGTAATTCTTCAGGTGTAAATGATTCCAACTTATTCTTTAAAACAGCAATTCCGTTAATCATACTTTTAAGGTCTATTCCTGGCCGTAAAAGAATCTGGGAAGCCTTGATTTTCTGTGAAATAATGGAAGATTCAGACAGTTCCAAAAACTGATTGACATCCCCGGGAGCGAGCGTTGTACTTTTCAAAATATTGATTATGGTTTGAAGTCCATCTTCTTTTTTAATAACTCTATCCATTCTCTCCTGTGATGCAAGGCCTAGCTTATAACTTTTCTCCGTCAGTCTTAAATCAGCATTATCCTGTCTAAGTAGTGTCCTGTATTCTGCCCTACTAGTAAACATTCTATATGGTTCATCGGTCCCTTTATTGATCAGGTCATCGATTAGCACGCCAATATAAGCCTCATTCCGTTTTAATATAAATGGTCGAAGATTATTCACGTTTTGATGGGCATTTATACCTGCCATAATACCTTGGCAACCAGCTTCTTCGTAACCTGTAGTACCATTAATTTGCCCTGCAAAAAACAAATTTTTTATCAATTTCGTTTCGAGATTGATTTTTAATTGAGTTGGCGGAAAATAGTCATACTCAATAGCATATCCAGGCCTGAATAACTTACATTTTTCAAACCCGGGAATTTTTTGTAGGGCTAGATGTTGAACTTCTTCAGGCAATGAAGATGAGAAACCGTTTATATACACTTCAATTGTTTCCCAGCCTTCAGGCTCTACAAATATTTGGTGACGATCTCTTTGGGCAAAACGACTTACTTTATCTTCAATACTTGGGCAATAGCGGGGTCCAACACCCTGAATTCTTCCCTGGTACATAGGACTTTTTGAAAATCCGGTCTTTAATATCTCATGAACCTCGGGATTGGTGTAGGTGATCCAACAACTTCTTTGAAAAATGGGTTTTTTGGTATCCAGGTAAGAAAAGCCAACTATATCATCATCCCCTTTTTGCTCTTCCATTTTATTATAATCAAGCGATCTTCCATCAACTCTTGCCGGAGTTCCTGTTTTCAATCTATCACTTTCAAAACCCCACTCAACTAACTGTTCAGTAATTCCAATAGAGGCCTTTTCGGCCATCCGTCCTCCTTTCGATTTATTTTCACCAACATGAATAATTCCATTTAGAAAAGTGCCATTTGTAAGAACAACTGCCTTTCCGAAGATGGAGTGCCCCTGACCAGTTCGTACCCCTGTGATTTTTTGCCCTTCTTTGGTCAAACCGATTACAGAATCCTGGTAAAAATCAAGGTTTGGCGTATTTTCAAGCATATTCCTCCATTTGAGCGAGAAAAGCATCCTATCGCTCTGAGCCCTAGGACTCCACATGGCCGGACCTTTGCTTTTGTTCAACATCCTGAATTGAATCATCGTTTCGTCTGTGACTATGCCGGAATAGCCTCCAAGTGCATCAATTTCTCTTACTATCTGACCTTTAGCTATTCCACCCATCGCAGGATTACAACTCATTTGAGCCATATTCTGCATATTCATCGTTATCAGAAGCGTTTTACTACCCAAATTTGCCGCCGCTGCAGCTGCCTCACATCCTGCATGACCCGCACCAACAACAATAACATCGTAATTTTCAAACATGTAGCAAAAATAAGCCAATCAGGATTTTAAGCAATTTTAATAGGTGTTAAAGAAATGTTTCACGTGGAACACTATTTTCTAAGAACCGCAGTGTTTCACGTGGAACATAATAATAAGCGATTACCGAGTACTATTAATTCCGAAAGAAATTATAAGAATCGGGAGAGGTAATATTCTTCTTTCTCTCTCATTTTTAAAACATCTGATTTCTCGTGATCTTTGTATCCGCACAAGTGAAGAATTCCGTGTATCAGCACTCTCTTTAATTCCTGTGATATAGTTGATTGATAGGAAACTGCATTCTCCATCACCCTTTCCACGCTAATATAAATTTCTGCCTCAATTGGTTCTCCGTTTTCAGATAATCCAAACGTAAGTATATCTGTGAATGTGTCATGTTCCAGGTACTTGATATTAAGGTCAAGCAAATAACTATCGTTGCAAAATATAAATAGTAACTTATCCAGGACGTAACCTTCGCTAGCAAAAATGCTAACCAGGCATTCCTTTACCTGTTTAATATTCTTAAGACGATAATTAACATTATTGTAGCGGAACTGAATTATACCTGACATATTTTTCTAAAATCGAAATGGGTTTTTTACAATCATTCTTATATTTACAAGTAATGAATTTAGCAGAAGTTAAACCTGGAACAAAAGTAAAAATTAAGTCATTTAAAAGCGATGACCTCGTTCTAAAATTGATGGAAATGGGATGTTTACCAGATGAAATAATTACTGTTTATAAAAAAGCACCATTTGGTGATCCAATTTATATTCTTGTTTCGGGTTATTCCCTGAGTCTTAGGTTAGATGAAGCGGAACAAATAATTGTTGAATACATTGTTGAGGAATCAAAAGTTTGAAATGAAAATCGGTTTATACTTCGGATCTTTTAATCCAATTCATACAGGGCACTTGATTATAGCAACCCATGCCAGTAATTACACAGACCTGCAAGAAATCTGGTTTGTAATTTCTCCTCAAAATCCTCTTAAAAAATCTTCTGGTTTATTAAACGAGCATCACCGCAAATTTCTGGTTGATATAGCTATAGAAGGAGAAACAAAGTTAAGATCGTCGAACATCGAATTTAAACTCCCAAGGCCTTCATATACAGTTGATACCTTATCATATTTACATGAAAAATTTCCGCGCCACGACTTTTCTATAATAATCGGCAGTGACAGTTTTATGAATTTAAAACGGTGGAAAAATTATGAGGTGATATTAAAAAATTATACCATTTATGTTTATGCTCGGCCAGGGTTTGAAATAAAAATGAAAAATGACATTTCTAAGAAAAATGTGATAGTTCTGGAAAACACTCCACTGTTAGAAATTTCCAGTACAGTTATCCGTAAAATGATAAAAGAAGGAAAATCAATCCGTTTTCTCGTTCCTAAAGAAGTTCAGCATGAAATTGAAGTTCAAAACTTCTACAAAAAGCATGGCCAATAAATATGTATATTATTTACTTTACATATTAATTTTAACTACTGTAAATTACTTGATATTTTATAGAAATTTATTTATACTATAAACCCTAGAAGAAGGCAACATAATACAATGAAGGGAGCAGGGATTTTGGTAAAAGATAAAATGAAGAAAGTTCCTACAATCACAAAAATATTTATAAAACTTACCGTATCCATTTGGGTAATAGAGATATCTTTAAGCAAGTAAAAAAATGAGGCCCACATGATACCAACTACCACTGCATTTATGCCTTCCAGACTTCGGTAAACAACAACGAACCTTTTTAGATTTTGCCAAACGGGGAAAAAGAACAATACAAGAAGCGCACTGGGTAAGAAGATCATAATAGCTCCAATAACAGAACCTAGTATATGCATGCCTCTTCCTTCATCTCTTAGTACCATCCCCCCGGTATAAGCTGCTACAGAGAAAACGGGTCCGGGAATGGCCCTTACAAGGCCCCATCCGGTAAGAAACTCCTCCCTTGTCATGTAATTCGTTTTCTGCCGGACTACGTATTGTTCATACATCATTGGCATTAGTACATCTCCGCCACCAAAAACCAGGCTGCCGAAACGGTAAGTATTCTCTGTAAGATTATATACTTTTTTATTTTCCCAATTCTGTTTTCTGGCTGTTTCGCTTAAAAAACCTAAAATAAGAAAAATGAGAATAAATAGCCAGATATTGGTCCATTTAATATGCCTTGGTTTTATATTTTCTTTGTCAGGATATCTTTTACTGCTGAAATTGGTAACTATCCCACCAAGAATGATTAAAATAGGGAATACCCAGGGTGATTTAAAAAATAGAAAGGTCGCAATTGCCGAAATGACAATAATAAATACAGAAATGGTATTTTTTAGCTGCATCCTATACATTTTAAATGCAGCAAAGGCAATAAATCCGACAGCCATAGGTTGCACATAATTAAATACATTAAGTGTGACGTGAAACGTATTTACATAATAGACCAAAAAGGAAAATAAACCCATGAGTATACTTGCCGGAAGTATCCAGATTAATAGTGTAAGTATCGCCAAAGGAACGCCACCCCTTTTATATCCTATGAGTGTTATTGTCTGAGTAGAAGATGCTCCCGGCAACATTTGACAAAAAGCCACATATTCCAGTAACTCTTCTTTTGTAACATCTTTTCGGTTATCCACGAAAGTTTTCATCATCATTCCAAGGTGACCTTGTGGACCACCAAATGCTGAAATGGTATAGTAAAAAACAGCTTTTAAGAAAGAAACGTGCCGAAGAAGTACCATTGATATGATTAATAAATCGAAAGTTAAGGGAAAATTGAGGGATTTAAAAACAGGACTTAATGAATATTTAAAATGAACGGGAGCGGTATGATAAATATTTTTTTGAAATCCTATAATAGTAAATTTTATTACAGGATAGGACTGTAAGATATTTCCCATTTAAAATGGAACAGGAAAATGATAGCAAAAAAAGCAAAACCACTTCAATCAAATAATCCCGTTAAACATGAACCCAAGTAGTAATTTGCCATTGTTTCGCAAACCGGATTATCATTAATGCAAATCTTTAAGTCTGAATAATCTTGAGAATGGGCAATTTTCTCATATTTATCTTAAAATGTTTTCGGTATTTTAAAAAATATATAACTGAATTAAGATTTAGAAATCATAATAAGTGTCAGCCACTAGCCATTTAGATAAAATAAACAAAAAAACCCCGATAAAGGGGCTTTCTGTGGTGTGGGGCGGGATCGAACCGCCGACACAAGGATTTTCAGTCCTTTGCTCTACCGACTGAGCTACCGCACCGAATTCTTAGGGGCGCAAAAATAGAATTATTCGATTAAAAAAAAAATCTTTTTTTATCTTTCTAATTTCCATACTCACATAAAAATTTAATTCGCATAATTTTAAGCTGGTCCATCGTATAATCTCCATCAGAAAGTTCTTCCCGCGCAGTTTCAAGACTTGACGTATCACAGCCCTTAAAATAATCCATAATTTCTTCAATATCATTTTCATCTACCAGGTCTTCGATCGCATAATCAAGGTTTAGCTTGGTGCCACTCGCCACGATGGTTTCCATCTCTTCCAAAAGTTCCGGCAACTTTAATGACCTGTTTTTTGCAATGGTTTCAAGCGGCATTTTCTTATCAACATTCTGAATGATAAAAACTTTATTACTGTTTTTATTAACGACTGTTTTCATCACAAAATCGTCGTGCTTTTCTATATTATTTTCCTCAACATATTTTTCAATAAGGTTTACAAAGGGCCGACCAAATTTTAATGCTTTTCCTTTACTTACACCCTGGCATTTTTCTAATTCATTTAAGGTAGTTGGATAGTGTGTAGCCATGTCATTAAGGCTATTTTCCAGGAATATTACAAAAGGTGGTAAATTCCTTTTCTTTGCCTCTGTGCGACGTAACTGCATTAATTGCTCCAACAGCTTGGCATCTAGCGCAACTCCTTCACTTTCATCAACTTCAACTTCTTCTTCTTCACCATCTGTCTCGTAGATATGGTTCAGAGCGATTTTAAATGAAGCAGGTTTTTTAATATACGCTTCCCCTGCCTTGGTTAATTTTAATAAACCATAGTCTTCAATATCTTTTTGAATTAAATTTTCTAATATTAATTGTCTTAATAATGAATTCCAAAAATGTTCATTCTTTTCTTTTCCGGTTCCAAATACAGGCATTTCCTCATGCCTGTACATTTTGATCTGAGGATTAAGCTTACCCATAATTACAGGGATCATATAAGTGATAGGAAATCTTTCACCTAAAGCTTTTATAGCCTTTAAAGCAATCAACGCTTCTGCCTTGGCTTCAATTAACTGCTTAGGTTTCTTACAGTTGTCGCACTTTCCGCCACAATTGTCTTCCGGGTATGGTTCTCCAAAATAATTCAACAACATTTTACGCCTGCAAACTGCACTTTCAGAGTAAGCAACGGTCTCATTAATTAATTGTGCTCCTATTTCACGTTCAGTCAACGACTTATCCCTCATAAGGTGTTCCAGTTTGGCAACATCCTGGTGTGAGTAATAAAGCAAACATTTTCCTTCCAGGCCATCACGGCCGGCCCTTCCCGTTTCCTGGTAATAATTTTCAATCGATTTTGGAATATTGTAATGTATGACAAATCTTACGTCCGGTTTATCGATACCCATACCAAAAGCAATAGTGGCAACAATAACCTGTATTTCTTCTCCCAAAAATTGATCTTGCCTTCTTGCCCTCAATTTGGAATCTAAACCGGCATGATATGCAACCGCTTTAATACCATTTGCCATTAAAGTTTGAGCCAACTCTTCAGTAGTTTTACGATTAAGCGTATAGATAATTCCACTTTTGCCCCTATTCTGTGAGATGAATTTAACCATGCTCTTGATAGCCTGTTCTTTTTTCACCTTAGGTACTACTTCATAATAAAGATTTGGACGGTTAAATGAGGAAATAAATATGTTCGGTTCGCGAAGTCCCAGATTTTGAACAATATCACTTTGCACTTTTGGGGTTGCAGTTGCAGTCAATGCTATAACCGGAATCACAGGATCTATCAGGTCCATTATTTCACGTAAGCGCCTGTATTCAGGCCTGAAATCATGCCCCCACTCACTTATACAATGCGCTTCATCAACGGCAAAAAATGAAATTTTTAATCCTTTGAAAAATTCTACATTTTCTTCTTTTGTCAGTGTCTCCGGCGCTACGTATAAAAGCTTGGTATGTCCGGCAATTAAATCATCTTTTACCGCTTTTTGTTGCCCTTTATTTAGTGTGCTGTTTAAAAAATGTGCTATATTGTCGGTGCTGCTATACCCACGCACGAGGTCAACCTGGTTTTTCATCAATGCGATCAATGGTGAAACAATGATTGCACATCCCTCGCTTGTTATAGCTGGCAATTGATAACACAGGCTTTTGCCGCCGCCCGTAGGCATTATCACAAATGTGTCTTTACCGGATAATAAGCTGTTTATTATTTCTTCCTGTGGTTCTTTAAATTCCTGAAATCCAAAATGCTTTTGAAGATTATCATGAAGTACTTTTGAAATATCCTTAGAAGTACTGCTATTTTTTATTTTGGTTTTGTTGGGAGATTTGGTTGTAGGCATAATAAGTGAATTCTCTCTGCTATTATATTAATGATTTCAAAGTTAACCGAATAGAATTTTAAATGAAATGGGTAATAAGTGTTTTAACATTCAGTAATTTCTGTTTGTGACTGTTAAGATACTAAAAATATGTGATGTAAACCTACAAAACCTTTTCATTGCGTAACCATACATTTATTTTAGGTTTGCAGATACTCATGTCTTGTATATATCCTTATTTAGAACGCCTTATTTTTTAAAATTTATTTATGGAAACAAATGTGGTAATGGTTGCGCGTAATACAATCGCATTAGAGGCGAAATCTATCAGTGATCTACAGAATTTTATCAATAGTGATTTTGAAAAAGCAGTATTGGAGATTAAAAATTGTAAGGGACGTTTTGTTATAAGTGGAATAGGTAAAAGTGCGATCATTGCCCAAAAAATAGTTGCGTCATTAAATAGCACAGGCACCCCTTCCTTATTTTTACATGCTGCCGACGCTATACACGGAGATATTGGCATGGTGCAGCAGGAAGATATCGTCATGATCATCAGTAAAAGTGGTGATAGCCCTGAAATTAAAGTGCTGGTTCCCATTATTAAGAACCTGGGAAATGTGCTGATTGGCATGTGTGGCAATATGGAAAGTTACCTAACAAAATGTGCAGATATCGTGTTGAATACAACTGTTTCAGAAGAAGCTTGTCCAAATAACCTGGCTCCGACCAGCAGCACTACTGCTCAGATGGTAATGGGGGATGCTATCCTGGTTTGTCTGATGAATTTAAATGGCTTTAGTGCGGAAGATTTTGCAAAATTTCATCCCGGAGGCACATTGGGAAAAAAACTATATTTACATGTATCAGATCTATACGTAAACAATGAGAAGCCTGAAGTGCAGGATGACGGCTTGTTAAAAGAAGTAATAATCGAAATAACAAAAAAACGACTTGGTGTCACCATAGTACTTGATGACAAAAAAAATATTACCGGAATCATTACAGATGGAGACCTTAGAAGAATGCTGGAAAGAGACCAATATAACCCGGATATAAGGGCCAGGGATATAATGAGTACCAACCCAAAAACAATTGATAAAAATGAGTTGGCGGTAAATGCACTTGCCTTAATGCGTAATAAAAATATAACACAATTGGCGGTAACTTCCAACGGTAAATACGAAGGAATTATACATTTGCACGATCTTGTGCGGGAGGGCATTATTTAATAATTGATAGATGAATAAAAATAATTATGTAGCTATAATGGCTGGAGGTATTGGAAGCAGGTTCTGGCCTGTGAGCAGGTTAGAGTACCCCAAACAATTTTTAGATATTTTAAATTGTGGTAAAACGCTTATTCAGTCTACCTATGATAGGTTTTCAACATTTATTCCACTGGAAAATATTTTTGTAGTAACCTCTTTTCATTACAGGGAATTAGTGATAAAACAATTACCCCAGCTAAACCCGGATAATATTGTCTGCGAGCCTTCCAGGAAAAATACTGCACCTTGTATTGCCTATATTTCCTATAAACTACAACAAATAAATCCCAACTGTAACCTCATTTGTGCCCCGGCTGATCACCTCATTGTAGATACTATTTCCTTTACAAAAGCATGCCTTGAAGCGCTTGGATTTACAAAAAAAAATAATGCGCTTATTACACTGGGAATAAAACCTTTTGAACCTAAAACCGGTTATGGTTATATTCAGTTTGAAGAACATTGCGTGAGCGATAATATATATAAAGTAAAAACTTTTACTGAAAAACCCGACCTGGAATTGGCAAGAACATTTATAGCCAGTGGCGACTTTTTATGGAATGCGGGAATTTTTGTTTGGAAAACCAAAAATATTATTGAGGCATTTGAAAAATATTTACCAGAAATCCATGAATTATTTGATGGTGCCAATGCTGCAATGAATAGTAAAAAAGAAAAAGAAGTGATTGATTTAATTTATCCGTTATGTATAAATATATCTATCGACTACGGCATTCTCGAAAAGGCAGATAATGTATATGTTATTCCATCTGCATTCGGTTGGAGCGATTTAGGCACGTGGGGAAGTGCCTATGATAATATAGAAAAAGATTACATGGAAAATGCAGTTACAGGAGGTGATGTAATTCTTTTTGATTGCCAAAGAAATGTGATTCATAAAAACGAAAAAAAACTAATGCTTTTGCAGGGATTAGAAGATTTTATTATTGTGGACACAAAAGATGTTCTACTTATTTGTAAAAAAGAAAAAGAACAAAATATAAAAGAATACCTCACTGAAGTAAAAAGAAATATAGGAGAACAGTATTTATAAAATTTTTCTTTCTAATACTCAAATTGAAACAATTTCAATATTTAACTTAATCTCAAACAGCTACTTTGGGTAATAATTTCAACAATCCTGTAAATACTCCAGACCTGATTAATTAGTAATTTGAATGGAATGCAATTTGGAATAATGCAATAAACTAAACAAAAACACTAAAATTAAATTATGAAAAAGTTAAGCATCGGTTCCTTAATCATTGCAGGTATTGTATTTATGTCATGTAACGGAAGTAATCCTGATAAAAATAACATGGATTCAACTTCTGTTACTACAGTTAGTTCAGTTGGTGACACAGCAAAAATGGTAGCTACTTCTACTTTGGATGACATGAGTA
>JBDTEF010000206.1:0-11668 GCA_039922615.1 Ginsengibacter sp. | reverse complement strand
TTGGTTAAATATTGGTTCATTAATTCTTCATTCTGATCGCGATACACTATTTTTATTGGCAGGTATTTTTCAAAAAAACGGTAAATAACCGGTACACTTTGCGCTGCATCGCCGCACCAACCTTCTGTTATAATCAAAAGCTTTCCTGAAAAATTCAATTGTTCAAATCTTTCACTTTGAGAATCTTTAGCTTTGAAAGTGTTTAAGATCCTATCAATACGTTTCTTATTTAATTCATAATAAGGCGTAAACTCCGGATTCTTACCAGAAAGTATTACCGTGTCTATATCTTTCAGATATTGATCAAAAGAGATTGCCTGGTTCCAATAATTTTCTAAGTTCTTCATCGATATTTATAAGTACAATTTATTAAGTGCCTGGTTAATTTAATTTTAATAGCAAACAGGTTTAGTTTTGTAATTCTTCAGCTTTATAGCCGGCTTTTTCAACAGCTTTAATTACGTCAGATCCATTGCTATCTTCTGTTGAAACTGTCAGGATTTTTTTTGGATCCTGGGTATCCACTTTCCAGTTGTCTATGCCAAAAGTTTCGTTTAATACAGGAGTAACTTTTGCTACGCACGAACCGCACATGATGTTTGTCTTATATTGTTTTGTTTTCATTTATTTACGTTTTTTTCGTCGGTGTAAAGGTACTTTCATGTCGCTGGAACCTGTTATATAATCAGGTAAAAAATGTACACTTTGTTGTGTTTTTTACAATTGGCGTCACTCAATTTCCAATCAAAATAGATTACTATATTACCTGCTATTTTTTAATGCTGGAACAAATAATTTATACTACCCAGCACTAAACTTTTTCGTTTCAAAACCGTGTTTAAATCCATTCTTTCATCAAATATTTTTTTTCATTTTCATTTTCATTTTCAATTAAGCATTGTTTTTGATTGGTCAGGATTATTAAAAAAATAATTTATGAAGAAAGTAATACTCATTTTATTAATGAGCAATTATGTTCATAGCGCTATTTGTCAAATTAAGGATAATAAAAGTGTTGTGATTGATTCTGCCAGGGAAATCGTCCGCTACGTAACAATTGATAAAACCAATGTTGCGGGGATTTCTCCCTATCATACCAGTTTTGTAAAAGACGGTACTGCCCTGGTAGCAGCGGCAGGATTAACTTTTGTTGGTTATAGCTTGATAAAAAATAAAAGTGATCTGACCATGGAACAACTTGCCGGAAAAACAAGGGATAAAATTCCTTTTTTTGACAGGGGAAATGCTGGATATTATTCTGAACGGGTGGATAAAGACAGTTATATTCTTTTCGATGGATCTTATGTGATACCTGTGTTGACAGCACTTCTTAATAAAAATGAAAGAGCAAAGTTTGGACAGGTTATGGTAATGTACCTTGAAACAATGGCGATTACTGGTTCTATGTACACGGTCACTGCGGGTCTTGTGTACAGGAGCCGTCCATTTGTGTATGGAAATAAAGCGCCTTTGGACAAAAGATTGGGCAAAGGTGGTCAAAGATCATTTTATGGCGGGCATGTAGCAACTACTGCTGCAGCTACTTTTTTCACTGCAAAAGTTTTCCAGGATTTTAACCCGGGGTCTAAACTTACCCCCTACTTATATTCTACTGCCGGCGTATTGACAGTGTTAATGGGGTATATGAGGTACAAAGCCGGGTATCATTTTTTAAGCGATTGTTTTCTATCCGGAATGATTGGCTCAGCTACGGGAATCTTAATTCCTGAACTACACAAGCATAAAAATTTAAAAAATCTTTCCCTGACGCCTTATTTCAATGGACCTGCAAAAGGACTTGCATTTAATTATCGCTTTTAATTATTGATTTAATAAGGAATTTTACAGGAAAAATTTTAAATTGGTAAATTGAATTTGGATTTGGGCATCAGCTTACAAAACGATTAATTTTTGAATAGCTAAATTTTCAACATTTTTTCGTTAGACTCACCGATTGCCACAAATTAAATGCTGATTAAATAGTTGACTTCAAAATTTCTACAGAATCATTTCGTAATTTTTCAAAAATATTTTATTTGAAAATATTAATTATTGAAGACGAAATCGCATTATGCGAAAGCATGTCCACTTACCTTATTACACAGGATTACAGTTGTGATATTGCTACTGATTTTGCGGCTGCTTTGAACAAAACGGAGTACAATGATTACGATTGTATTTTACTTGATATTACCCTGCCGGGAGGTAATGGATTAAAGATTCTTGAACACTTAAAAGAAGATAAAAAGACGGATGGTATATTGATCATTTCCGCCAAAAATTCTTTAGACGATAAAATTGAAGGATTGAACCTGGGTGCCGATGATTACCTGTCTAAACCATTTCACCTGTCTGAATTGAACGCCCGCATCGGCGCAATAATAAGGAGAAAAAATTTTGAAGGAAACAACCTTATTGAATTTAAAAACCTAATCATAGACACGCGAAGCAAAGTGGCAACTGTAAATAAAAGTCCATTGGAGCTTACTAAAAAGGAATACGAATTGCTTCTCTATTTTGTGGCGAATAAAAAAAGGTTGATCTCTAAAGATGCAATAGCAGAGCATCTTTGGGGAAATGATATTGGTGGAAATTTTGATTTTATCTATACCCATATTAAAAATTTAAGAAAAAAATTGATGGATGCCGGCGATGCAGATTATATAAAATCAGTTTATGGAATGGGTTATAAATTCACTGATCAATGAAACTGCTTGCGAAATATAACCGCGTAAATATCCCTATCACTATCGCCATACTTTTATTCAGTAGCTTAGGTTATTATTTTATACTTCATTATGTGTTGGTTCACCAGCTTGATAAAGATCTCGAAATTGAGAAACAGGAAATACTTCACCAGGTTAAAGAATCAAATGCATTACCTGAAACTTCAGATTATAAGGACCAGCAAATTAAATTTACTGTATCGAAAGTGGGAAACTTTAAAAGCAATTTCCAAACAGAAGATGTATATAACATAATAGAAAAAGAAGGTGAAAGTTACCGCAGGCTGGATTTCCCTTTAACGGTAAACGGAAATAATTTCGTAGCCACCGTAAGGAAATCACAACAGGAAACAGAAGATATTGTACAATTAATTTTGTTGATCACTTTTTCTGTGATCGCATTTTTATTGGTGATTTTATTTATTGCTAACCGGGTTTTATTAGGGAAATTATGGAAACCTTTTAATAATACATTGGATCAATTAACTCAATTCAATCTTTCCGGGAAAAATAGGATTGAATTGGAGCCCACGGATATAGATGAATTTGCCGAGCTCAATAAAACGGTCATAATTATGACTAAAAAAGTGAGTAATGATTATGAGTCATTAAAAACCTTTACAGAAAATGCTTCACACGAGATCCAGACTCCTTTGGCAATTATCAAATCAAAAATTGAATTATTATCTCAATCTGAAAATTTGGATGAAGTTCAAATGAATATTTTGCAATCTTTGAATGAAGCCACCACCAGGCTTTCCAGGTTAAATCAATCCTTATTGTTGCTTACTAAAATAGAAAATGCGCAATTTGTTCAAACTGAGCACGTAAATATATCATCGCTTATTTTGAAATACATAGAATTTTTTGAGGAACTGGCTGCAACCAAAAATATTACCATTACCAGGAATATTGAAGCAGAGCAATTTGCTGAAATGAATGAAACACTGGCAGAAACACTCGTATCAAATATTATTATTAATGCGATAAAACATAATATATCAGGAGGACATATAGAAATAAGTTTGGAAGGAAAGTTGCTTACAGTAAGCAACACAGGATCTGAACCTAAAAGACCAACCCTGGAATTTTTTGAAAGATTTAAAAAAGATGCTGCTTCGGGGGATTCTTTGGGACTTGGTTTATCAATCGTGAAAAAGATTTGTGAGAATTATGGTTTTTCGGTTTTCTATAAATACATCGATGAAAAACATGTTGTTATGGTTCGATTTATACCCGGGCTAATCAACTAAATCGGCACATATCAAAGCAAACGGCTATTTAAAATTTAAGACTAAACAATTATTAAAGCTTAATCAAACTAAATGAATTTTGTAAAAAAGTACTTATTTATCATCCTGCTTTCTCTTCCTTCTGCGGGATTTTCCCAGAATGATTCACTTGTAAGTCAACTGGACAGTTTAAACCGGCTTAAAGAAAATGCACAAGGCCAGGTAAATAATATCAACCCGGCCTCCTATAACGAAACCACGAAACTCACTTTCAATTCTTATTTTATTTTATTAGGAAGTAGTTTGAAACAGGAGTTTACCAAGCCCTTTCATATGACCAAAAAAGATTGGGGCAATTTTGGAAAATTTACTGCTGTAACAGTTGCGTTATCTTTCGCTGATGAGCCTATCCAAAAAGCAGCACTGAAACTTAGGAACAGAAATACAGGTATAAATGATGTAAGTAAGTATGTCACCAATTTTGGTGGGTTGTATGAGATTTATACACTTGCCGGCCTCGGTGCATATAGTTTGATTTTTAAAGATGAAAAATTAAAAACTACGACGCTATTGGCAACTCAATCCTATGTGACTGCGGCCGCAATGGAAACTGTTTTAAAATTTGTTACAGGCAGAACAAGGCCATCCTATTATGAACCGGGTGTGGAAGCAGAACCCCGTTTCCTGGGGCCATTCTCTAAAACGGCCAAAAAATTGAATGGTAGAAATGAATATAGCTCTTTTCCTTCGGGTCATACTACGGTTGCTTTTGCGGCAGCTACCGTTTTTGCATCCGAGTATAGGAATAAACCTATCGTTCCAATTATTGCATATAGTGTTGCATCTCTTATTGGTGTAAGTAGAATAACTGAAAATAAACATTGGACAACCGATGTGGTTGTTGGGGCTGCACTTGGTTTTTTATCGGGTAAGCAAGTGGTCAACAATTATCATCGCTATGCTAAATTGAAAAATGCGGAGCACAAGAAAAATGAATTATCATTCAATTTGAATTATTCATATGGTCATTGGCAGCCGGGCCTGGTTTACAAATTGAGGTAAGAAAATGCCAAAAAATAATTTTATTTCCGTTCATTTTTTGGTATTTTTTTAATCATCACGTAACCGTCATCAGTAGATGAAATTAGCAGGAAAGGCTAAATTTTTTTAAAAATAATAATTATAACTCTCGTGAAAATCTTCCTGGCGGCCCTTATAATAAACCTGCTAATTCCTTTGCGATTTGCGGCACCCGTGAATCCTGATGCCATCCTGGGGAAATGGGAGACGATAGATCACCGGTTGATAATAGATGTTTATAAAGAAAACCAGGATTATAAAGCAAAAATTATTTGGTTTAAAGACATAAGCGACCAGGTTATGCATGAGCGTTGCGATGAAAAAAATCCGGATAAAGCATTGCGCACAAGAAAATGGCTTGGAATGGAAGTGCTTAAAAATTTACGCTTTGATCCCGGAGAAAATGAATGGATTGACGGCGTGATTTATGATGCGAAACACGGCCGGTATTGGGATTCAGTGGTATGGATTGATGATGATGATTTATTGAATGTAAAAGGTTACTGGGTTTTTAAATTTGTAAGTGAAACGCTTACATTTAGAAAAATAGCTAATTAAGAAAAGTTTTAGGTACAGTTAATAGTGCTTAACGCTTCAAATTCTCTACAGATTCATATTTTATTTTTGAATAAATTAAATCATTAAAAACAACAACATGAAAAAATTATTCAGTTTTGCATTTGTACTTTTGACGTTAGGTACAGGATGTTTTGCACAAAAAAATGTGAAGGCTCCCGCCCCGGTTATGTCATCCTTTTCAAAAGATTTTCCAGGCGCAACTACTAAGTGGGAAAAAGAAGGCGCAAATTATGAAGCAAACTTTAAGCAGAGTGGAAAATCCATGTCGGCTCTTTATGATGCCAAAGGAAACAGGCAGGAAACAGAGCAATCAATAAAAGTTGCCGAACTTCCACAATCAGTAAAAGATTACATTGCTAAAAATTACAAAGGCGAAAAAATTAAAGAAGCCGCCATCATTACTAAAGCCAATGGAGAAGTAAATTATGAAGCAGAAGTAAAAGGAATGGACGTATTATTTTCAAAAGATGGGAAATTTATAAAAACAGCAAAAGATTAGAAAAACCGCCATATCAAATCAGCCATTCCGTTGAAGGCGGGATGGTTTTTGTTTTAGACAAATGAATAAGAAGTTTCGCATATTATTTTTTCTTTTTTCACTTCCTTTATTTTCCCTAGCGCAAAATAAAGATCTTGATTATTTCATTAATCATTCAGTAGCCGGCAATCCTAAAATAGCTGAATTGCAGAATTTGATTTTATCAAATAGCCTGGACAGTGAGCTAATCGTTGCGAGGAATAAATTCCAGGTTACCGGAAGCGGGAATGTATACTACGCGCCGGTTTTCAATGGGTTTGGTTATGATGCAGCCATCACAAATGGCCAGCAACTTTCTGCATTGGTCGCATTAAATAAACAGATTTACAACAAAAGAAACCTTAGTCTGCAATATAAAAATCTGCAACTTCAAAAGGATTCTTTACATACCAATTCCACCATTTTCAGGCAGGATATAAAGAAAGCGGTGATTTCGCAATACATCACTACTTATGGTGATCAGCTTCAATTGGATTATAATGATGAGGTGATTAAACTTCTCACAAATGAAGGAATGTTATTGAAAAAACTGACACAGAAAAATGTATATAGACAAACTGATTACCTGTCATTTTTGGTTACACTTCAGCAGCAGCAATTAACACGTAACCAACTCCTTGTTCAATATAAAAATAATTACGCCACACTTAATTATCTCTCCGGAATTGTTGATACCACCACATCAACACTCGTTGCTCCGGATATAGAAATTGCCAGGAATTTTGATACCTTAAATTCTCCATTTTTTCTTACTTATAAAATTGATAGTCTTCGGATTCTTAATCAGCGGGCACAGATTGACTATGAATATAAACCTAAAATAAATCTCTTCGCTGATGCAGGTTACCAATCTACTTTTACGCTAATGCCATATAAAAATTTTGGTGCAAATGTGGGAATAAACCTGACTATTCCTATTTACGACGGCCATCAGAAAAGATTGCAATATTCTAAGCTTAATCTTGAAGAGCAGACAAGACAAAAACAAAAAGAGTTTTTTAGCAACCAGTTTAATCAGCAAATTTTACAACTTGAGCAGCAATTGAATGACCTTGAAAGCCTTTCCGGGCCTATTGATCAGCAAATTAAATATTTGAAAACGCTGATAGAAGTGAATGGGAAATTATTGGAAACAGGAGACATAAAAATTACCGATTACGTGTTGGCGTTGAATAATTATATTATTTCTAAAAACCTGATAGTACAAAACCAGGTTGCAAAATATCTTGTAATACACCAGCTTAATTATTGGAATCTGAAACAATAAAAAAATGAAGAAATATAAAATGCAGAAATTTATGACCTATTTCAATCAAGTGCTTTTTCTGCTCTTCACTATAATTATTTTTAATAGTTGCAAACAAAAAGATAGTTCAACCGCAGCGGAAACTATTGTAGAACCTCGTACACCCGTAACTGTTACATCTATCAGTTATGATCCTCTCGAGGAATCGGTAGAACTCAATGCCACATCCGTTTATTTGCAAAAAAATGTAGTAAAATCTAATTTGATCGGTTATGTGCAAAAGGCAAATATTAAGTACGGCGATTTTGTAAAACGAGGCCAAACTTTATTTGTTTTGAAAACCAAAGAAGCCACAGCCATTGGTAATTCAGTCAATAAATTAGATCCGGATTTTAAATTTTCAGGTGTGAATGTGATCAAAGCAGATGTGAGTGGATATGTAACCGAAGTAAATCATCAGTCTGGCGATTATGTACAGGATGGTGAGCAGCTGGCAGTAATAAACGATTCAAAAAGTTTCGTTTTTGTAATGAATGTTCCTTATGAATACAACCAATATATTTCTGTTGGAAACCAGGTGCAGCTTACATTACCGGATGGTGAGCGATTATTGGGTACTGTGAAATCTTCATTGCCAATGGTGGATTCTCTTTCACAAACGCAGGCAGTTTCTTTGAGTATAAATTCACCGCATTCTATCCCTGTAAATTTAATAGCGAAAGTAAAAATCATAAAACTGAAAAAGACTGCAGCACCTACTTTAGAAAAAAAGGCGGTTTTATCGGATGAAACGTTGAATAATTTTTGGGTAATGAAAATGATCAATGATAGCACAGCAGTAAAAGTGCCTGTAAAAACAGGAATAGAAACTGGCGACAAAGTAGAAATTCTTTCGCCTGAATTTTCGCAACAGGATAAAATATTATTGAATGGAAATTATGGTTTGGCAGACACAGCCCTTGTGACTGTGACTTCAAATCTTTCTAACGGAGTTAAGTAGTGTAGGTACAATTGCCAATTAAAAAGTAAAATTGAAAAACGAGAACAGCAATATTAATGATCGGGAAGAACCTATCCGGAAAAGAAAGGAAAGTTTTTTCACGACTTATAAAAGTCCGCTTGCAGTTACGCTTGCTCTTATCATAATGGGCGGTCTTTTTGCATACAGCAAAATGCAGACTTCACTGTTTCCGGAAATCACGTTTCCTAAGATAAAAATCATTGCTGATGCGGGTTTGCAGCCGGTAGATAAAATGATGGTATCGATTACAAGACCATTGGAAAATGCCATCAAGCAAATCCCTGATCTCACCGATATTAGAAGCACAACAAGTCGTGGTAGTTGTGAAATTTCTGCATTTATCGATTGGAAAGCCAATGTAGATCTAAGCCAGCAAAAGATCGAAGCAAGAATTGCGGAGATCAGAAATACATTGCCTCCGGAAGTAAATATTACTGTGGAGAAAATGAATCCTTCCATTTTGCCGGTTATGGGCTATTCATTAGAAAGTCATCAATTATCCCCGATAGAATTAAAAGAACTGGCATTGTTCACGATTAAACCTTTTCTTAGCCAGGTGGAGGGTGTTTCAGAAATCCGAATAATTGGAGGCAAATCCAAGGAATTTTGGGTGCAGCTTAACCTTCAAAAAATGAGCACGCTTTCTTTAACGCCGGAAGCAATCAATACTGCATTGGGGCAAACAAATTTTATAAAATCAAATGGATATTTATCAGATTACCGCTATCTCTATCTTACAGTAACAGATGCCTCTGTAAAAACCATAGAACAACTAAAAAATATTGTTGTCAGTAATAACGGAAAACGGGTAATACAGCTGCAGGATATTGCCGATATCCAGGTAAAAGAAGCGGTAGAATATATAAAAGTAAATGCGAATGGAAAGGAAGGGATATTGATTGCAGTAGTCAAACAGCCTAATAGCAATCTGATTGATCTTTCAAAAAAAATGAAGGAAAAAATTACTGCGCTCAATGAAATTCTTCCAAAGGATGTAACCGTAAAACCCTATTATATCCAGGCTGATTTTGTAAATACGTCTGTAAAAAGTGTGACGGATAGTTTATGGATCGGGCTTGCGCTGGCGATCATTGTTGCTATTATATTTCTTCGATCTCTAAAGGCAAGCGCGACTATTTTAATCATAATTCCTATCACGCTTACCGCCACTTTAATTGTTTTATATGCCATCGGGTACACGCTAAATATAATGACGCTTGGTGCCATTGCGGCTTCTATCGGTTTGATCATTGATGACGCGATTGTAGTGGTGGAGCAAATTCATCGAACCCATGAAGAGCATCCGTACGATAATTATAAAACGATTGTGCAAAAGGCTATTCATTTTCTATTTCCTGCCATGGTGGGATCTTCCATAAGTACCATCGTTATTTTTATTCCTTTTATGTTGATGAGTGGTGTTGCCGGAGCCTATTTTAATGTACTTACAAATACGATGATCATTACGTTGGTTTGTTCTTTTTTTATAACGTGGATAGGTCTTCCTGTTGTTTATCTATTATTTTCAAAAAAGAAAAAAGAGAGATCTACAGCAAAAAAGGAGAAGATGGTTGAGGTGAAAAAACAAAAATGGGTCTCTTTTTTTATTTTCCGGCCCTGGGTCAGTTTTGTTTTTGTGGGTTTGTTGATCTTGTCTATTATTTTGGTTTTGCCTAAACTTCAAACCGGATTTTTACCTGAGATGGATGAAGGAAGTATCGTGCTGGATTATGCTTCACCGCCCGGAACATCTCTGGAAGAAACGGATAAGGAATTACAACAGGTGGAAAAAATAGTTACTTCCACGCCTGAAGTTTCTGCCTACTCACGTCGCACCGGCACGCAGATGGGATTTTTTATCACCGAACCTAATAGAGGCGATTATTTAATTCAACTAAAGACTGACAGAAGCAAAACGACTGAAGAAGTAATTGATGACATCAGGAAAAGAATTGAAGCTTCACAACCTGCACTGCGCGTGGATTTTGGCCAGGTAATAGGAGATATGCTGGGCGATCTGATGACTTCTGTACAACCTATCGAATTGAAAATATTTGGTGATGATCAGCAGAAATTAAACAGTTTATCACAGCAGGTCGCATCTGTTTTGGAGCATACAAAAGGTACTGCCGATGTTTTTGATGGAATTAACATTACCGGCCCTTCCGTAATGGTGGTTCCTGATTATAGTAAGATAGCGCAATTTGGAATTACGCCTGCCAATCTTCAGTTCCAATTACAGACTTCACTGGAAGGAAATTTGATAGGAAATATTTTTGAAAAAGAACGTGTTTACCCGGTGAGACTGCTTTATCCTGGTAGTAAAAACAGGAGTGTAGAAGATGTAAAAAAATTACAAATAGCTTCACCTGATGGAAGGTTAAAGCCAATCAGTGAATTGGCTGAAGTAAAGGTGAGTGCCGGTGATGCGCAGATTGAAAGAGAAAATTTACAATCAATGGGAGTAGTTTCTGCGCGTCTTGAAAACCGGGATTTGGGAAGTACGATAAAAGAAATTAAAAGCAAATTAGCGAAAGAGGTTCATCTACCACCGGGTTATCACATTGAATATGGTGGTTCTTATGCATCACAACAGCAATCTTTTACAGAATTATTAATGATTCTATTTGCTTCCAGCCTTTTGGTATTTGGTGTAATTCTCTTTTTATTCAAAGAAATAAAAATCGCATTGGCGATTTTAATAATTGCTGTACTAGGGATTTCAGGAAGTTATCTCGCTTTATTTTTAACAGGCACTGCATTGAATGTGGGAAGCTATACCGGCCTGATTATGATCGTAGGAATTATCGGCGAAAATTCTATTTTCACATTTTTACAATTCAAAGAAAATCTTCATCAGCAATCGGTAGATGAATCAATTGAATATGCTATATCCACCCGCCTAAGACCCAAGCTGATGACTGCTTTGGGCGCTATAATCGCATTGATGCCACTCGCATTAGGAATTGGTGCCGGCGCTGAACTTCATCAACCTTTAGCGATTGCTGTTATTGGCGGATTTATAATTGCACTTCCGTTATTATTGATAGTATTACCTTCTGCAATTAGGATGTTGTATAGAGAGAAGGTTGGGGGTGTTAGGCGTTAGGTTGTAGGTTTCAGTTATGAAGTGTCAGATTCAGTTCAATACTTAAATTAGCATTTTTGAATTTGCCAACCCTGCAAAGGGTTGAATTTGAATAGCCATGGGTGAAACCCGTGGAAAATGACATAAATTGAACCGTA
>JBDTEF010000205.1:0-2697 GCA_039922615.1 Ginsengibacter sp. | reverse complement strand
CGAAGGCTTTCAATCTTTCTTTCGTCTTCAAATTTATCTATGTTATTGGTAAACATATTCCTGCTTAGAATGTAATTGATATAACCATTCTTTATTTTTTGGTTCAGGTTAAATCCAACCGTATAATTCCATTGATTGATATAAGGTGAAGAACGTAGCACGTAAATATTTTCCGGCGTGGCATTTTTGGGAGTGGCAAAATGGAAATCATCAATACCTCCAAGTCCAATAGCAGTAAGGGTTAGCTTTTTATTGAATTCATGCGTCACTTTATATTGAAAATCATAAAAATTAGGACGAATAGGTAAATCAATTAATGAGAAAAGAAGACCGAGATATGATTTTCTGGCAGAAGCTAAAAAGGTTGTCTTTTTTGATAGCGGACCTTCGAGCGTTAATACAGATTCAGTTGCGCTGATTCTTACATTTCCTGAAAGACGCTCGGGATTTCCATCTCTTTGTTTAATGATAAAAGTGGATGCCAGCGCATTATCATAACGCGCATCAAAAGCCGAAGAACTTAGTTTCAAACTTTTTATAAAAGAAACATTTAGTAATCCCTGGGCGCCACCGGAACTACCTTGCGTTTGAAAATGATTCAATACAGGAATCTCAATTCCATCGAGGTAATAGACATTTTCATTAGGCGCGCCTCCTCTTACAATAATATCATTTCTTTCACCGGTGCCATTGCTGATACCTACACCAGGTAAGGTTTGTACTACTTTAGACACATCAAAATTTCCACCGGGATTACTTTTTATTTCTTCAGAAGTCAACTGCTGTACAGACAGAGGCGTTACCATATCGGCAGCAATAGCCGTTTTATTTGGATTCACGTTGATAACCACTTCCTCCAACTTTGCAGCTTCCTGTACCAAATCGAAATTGACAATTTGTGCATTTCCGGTTGTAAGCACAATATTATATTTGACCAACGATTTATAACCAACCGAACTGGCATTTAAATTATAAGTGCCTACGGCCATGGTCAATTTATAATTTCCATTGGAATCTGAAATCACAGATTGTGTACCTCCTTCAATAGTGATGGTCGCGCTTGGAATTACCTGTAAAGTATAGGCGTCAGTGACCGTTCCTATGATGATCCCATTTTTTTGTGCCCAGGTATTGGAGCTGATCAACATAACAAAACCAACCAATAGTATATTAAAATATTTCATTCATTTATTTTCAGCGCACAAAAGAAATCTTTTTTGTCAACATAAATGCAATTTTGTTTATATTTTTATGTGAAAATTTAAACAAATTGATAATTGCAAAATCAAAATTTATTTAGAAACAGAAGTAATTCTATCTTTATTCTCCATGAAGCAACCTTCCTTATGCTGCCATTTCAAATGCATTAAGTTTTCGTATTTACCCAATCAATCATAACAGATTCATTAACTTTAATCTTTTTGTGATCTGTGATATTAATTAAAAACTTTTCATGATTTCTCTTCAAAATGTGGTCAAAAAATTTGGTGATTCCATTGCTGTTGATGACATTTCTTTTGAGGTAGGGGAAGGTGAAAATGTAGTGCTACTTGGCACCAGCGGTTGTGGGAAGACGACAACGCTCAGAATGATCAACCGCTTAATAGAAACAACTTCCGGAGAAATCCATGTTGCCGGTAAAAATATTAAAGATGTGCTGCCGGAAGAATTGCGCCGGAGTATTGGGTATGTCCTCCAACACAATGGACTTTTTCCGCATTATACCATTGCAGAAAACATTGGCATTGTGCCGCAGCTTTTGAAATGGCCAAAGCAAAAAATAAATGATCGCATTTCTATATTATTAGAACAAGTACATCTTCCTCAAAATATTTTATCTCTTTACCCATCGGAATTAAGTGGTGGCCAGCAACAAAGAATTGGCCTGGCACGCGCACTGGCAGCGGATCCGCCGGTTTTATTAATGGATGAACCCTTTGGTGCATTGGATGCTATTACGAGAAATAATATTACAAAAGAATTTTCACGCCTTGAAGTGTTGAAAACTAAAACCATCGTTTTAGTTACGCATGATATAAGGGAGGCTTTCGAATTGGGCGACAGGATTTTGCTGATGGACAAAGGAAAAATTGTGCAGCAGGGAAATGCAACTGATCTTTTATTTCATCCTGAAAACCAGTTTGTCATTGATTTCTTTTCCAGCCAAAAAATGCAGCTTGAATTAAATGCCGTCTTTTTAAGAGATATTTTTCGCCATCTTACAAATGAAAATGTAATTGAAAATAATGAACCATTGACTGACGAATCTACCAGTTTGTGGGATGCCATTGAATTACTTCAAAGAGAAAACAAAAAATTGCTGACTATAAAAAATGCCGCAGGTGAAATTAAAAGCGTTGGCTACGATGCCCTGTTTACTGGCCTTGACGCACTAAAGCAACAAAGCCATGAATGATACACCTACATTTTTTCAATTCATGCAGGAGCAATCTGGGAAAATCCTTGACCAGTTATTGCAACATATCGGGTTGACTTTTATTTCATTATTGTTGGCGGTAGCTATTGGTGTTCCCCTGGGCATTTTTATTTCCCGCAAAAGAAAATTTGCGTCCCCTGTTTTAGGATTTACCAATGTATTACAAACCATTCCCAGCATAGCATTGCTTGGTTTTATGATTCCACTTTTGGGTATTGGTGCCATGCCTGCCATTGTAGCTTTATTTTTATACGCCTTGC
>JBDTEF010000204.1:0-2758 GCA_039922615.1 Ginsengibacter sp. | reverse complement strand
GGTCAAACCAACTGTTAGTCCCATAATATTGATAAGCGAAAACGTCTTGTGACGCCAGAGATTTCTGAATGCGATCTTGAAATAATTTTTGAGCATGGGTATTAGGTTGTGGGTATTAGGTAGTAGGTTTAAGCAATGAAATCTAAGATGTCAGATTTAAAATTTTAAATTTGTATTTATAAGTGGTTCCTTTAATTTGGCATTTTTGATTGTATGTTTTTTCATAATTATTTTTAAATTTTCTATAAATTTTCCTCTTAATTTTTATTGTATTGCGAAAAAATCTCTTTAAATTTCCTATCAAAGAGGTATTTAATTTAATTTAATTAGTTTGTAATGGCTGGTTCCTAAAACCTAAAACCTGATACCTGATACCTGATACCTGATACCTGAAACCTGATACCTCCTACTCCATCCTCAAAGACTTCACCGGATTCGCTCTTCCTGCTTTTATCGCCTGGTAACTCACCGTAAGCAACGCAATTAATACAGATAAGCTTCCTGCAATTGCATAGACTTCCCAGGAAATATTAATTCTATAAGTATAATTTTCCAACCATTTACTCATTGCCCACCATGCTATTGGAGCTGCAATCAGGAATGATATTAATACCAGCTTTAAAAAATCTTTTGATAGAAGCGCTGCAATTCCTGTGACTGATGCACCAAGTACTTTCCTTACACCAATTTCTTTAATCCGGTTCTCTGCCATATAGGTTGCCAGGCCGAAAAGTCCCAAACAGGAAATGAAAATAGTCAGTCCGGCAAATAATGCAGCTAACTGACTGGAACGTTGCGCACTTTCAAACTTTGTAGCATATGACTCATCAACAAATGCAAATTCAAAGGGATACTGTGGATTGTATTTTTTAAAAATTGCTTCTGTTTCAGCAATAGCCGTTTTGGTTGGTTTCGCGGGATTCAATTTTATATGAATTATTTGCGCGAACATTTGTCCCGGGCCAAACAACATTAGTGGGTTTATAGTCTGGTCGAAGGGCGATTCAATCACAAAATCTTTCATTACCCCTACTACATGAAATTGAACAGAATCACCCGATTGCCTGATCATCGTTCCTACCGGGTCTTTTAAATGCATTGCTTTTACAGCAGCCTCATTCAGTACAATAGCATTACTATCTGATGGGAATTTATAAATATCTATATCACGACCTTCCAGCAGTTTTATGCCCATTGTTTTGGTAAAATCTGCATCAGATTGCAATCGCAGAAAATCTATTTTTTCATCTGCCTTTGAACTTCCACTCCATTGAAAACCCCAGCTATCGCTCCAGCGTTGAGTTATGGGATTACCGGATTGGGTGATTGAAATCGCAGTTTGGTTATTCAACAGTTCACTTTTGATGGCTTGATAATGTTTGTCTACATCGCCTTGTGTAAAGGCATATATGAGATTATTTTTATCATAGCCTGATTCTCTGTTGAGGCCGTAATTTATTTGTTGCACCACGACTATGGTAGAAATAATGAGAATAATGGCAAATGAAAATTGTACAATAACCAATATTTTTCGTGGCGCAATTAAGGCATTCGATTTTTGCAAGATCCCCTTTAAAACCTTTACCGGCTTGAATCCTGACAAATAAAAGGCAGGATAACTACCCGCTAAAATTCCGGTAAAAAGAATAAATACAAGAGAGAATATCCAGAATAATGGATTCCTATAATCAATGCTCAATTGCTTACCCACCAGTTGGTTAAAACCACTTAAACTCAATTGTACCAAAAGAAGAGAAACAATAAAAGCAAGTAAGCTTAGTAAAATACTTTCTCCTAAAAATTGAAGGATAAGGGATTTTTTTTGTGCACCAACTACTTTTCGGATACCTACTTCTTTTGCTCTTTTTTCACTTCTTGCAGTACTAAGATTCATGAAGTTGATACAGGCAATCAATAAAATAAATGCAGCGATTATTCCAAAGAGTTTGATGATATCTATTTGGCCACCCACTAATTTCCCATTATCAGATTTAGAATACAAATAGGATCGGTTCAATGGTTGGGTAAAAACTTCAGTTGTGGATTGAGAAGTACCTCCTTTTGTATGGTCAATGGTTATGTCTTTAATCTTTGCATCGAAGGCTGACTCATTACTTCCTGGTTTTAATAGCACATAGGTAGTCACAGAGTTATTGCCCCATGATTCATCATTCCATCCCAATTGCTGCATATAACTCCAGGGCAATAAATAATCAAATCTAAACTTTGTGTTATTGGGAAGATCTTTTAATATACCCGTAACTACACAATTATAATTGCTATCCACCCGAACAGTCTGACCAATTGCCTCTTCATTGCCGAATAAAGACTTCGCAAATTTTTCAGTCAACACAATGGAATGATCAGCGTTCAAAACCCCGTCCCTATTGCCTTTTAGCATAGGAAATGAAAAGGTTTTTAAAAATCCACTATCCACAAAAGCGCCTTTTGTATTCAACTTTTTGTCTCCTTTTGTAATGAGAAAAGTGATGTTATTGAATCGCACGGCATCTTCCACTTCCGGAAAGTCTGATTTTAATGTAGTAGCCAAAATTTTTGGAGTGGAGGACCACGCCCAGGCCTTTCCATCCGGATTTTTATCCCGGTTATACATCACATATATGCGATCACCTTTTTCATGAAATCTTTCCGTACTCATTTCATTTTGGATCCATAGTAAAATGAGAATTGCACTGCTCATACCGATGGCCAATCCAAAAATATTAATGGCAGAGAATGATTTATTTCTCCAGAGATT
>JBDTEF010000203.1:0-4055 GCA_039922615.1 Ginsengibacter sp. | reverse complement strand
TGAAAGGCATTTTAAATAATGGAGAAGCCACCTGTTCGGAAGACCAGTTGTTGGGTATTGAAAGAAATGGCAGCCCTGAAGTTGGCTACTTTACTTTTTCGTATAGTGCTATCCGTGATGAATCCGGAAATGTCGGCGGAATATTTTGCGCTGTCCATGAAACCACTAAAAAAGTAGTTGCAGAACGAAAGATTTCAACACTATTAAATAGTTTTTATATACAGGCACCGGTAGCAATATGCATACTTCGCGGGAAAAACTATATCGTGGAAATAGCCAATATTATGATGCTTGAATTTTGGGGCAGAACCCAGAATGAAGTTTTAAATAAACCCCTGTTTGAGGCACTCCCGGAGGTGAAGGAACAAGGATTTAAGGAATTATTAGACACTGTCTATAAGGAAGGGGAACGTTTTGTTGCAGAAGAGTACAATGCGAATTTGATGCGCCATGGGAAAATGGAAAGTGTTTTTGTGAAATTCGTTTACGAACCCATTATTGAAGAAGATGGAAATATATCGGGAATAATGGTGGTAGCAACAGAGATTACAGAGCAGGTAGTAGCCCGAAAAAAAGCAGAAGAAAGTGAAGCGTTTAACCGGACGGTACTTGAAAGTAATCCAGATTGCGTAAAGGTATTGGATGCCGAAGGCAGGCTGATATACATGAACAAAAATGGCTTGTGCAATATGGAAATTGATGACTTTAGCCTGTTTAAAAACGAGCATTGGTGGAACTTGTGGGGCGAAGAAAACCGCCAATTGGTTAAGGATTCGATCGCAAAAGCGCTTAATGGTGAAACAGCATATTTCCAGGCTTCTAATCCTACCATGAAAGGCACCTTTAAATGGTGGGACGTAATAGTTTCCCCTGTTTTGGAAATAGGAGATACAAAAAAGGTCTCGCACATAATATCTTCGTCAAGGGATATTACAGAAGGCAAAAAAGCAGCAAAAAGAATAGAAGAAAGTGAAGTGCATTTCAGGCAAATGGCAGATTTAATGCCTGCTAAAATAACCAATGCGAATGCAGATGGAAGTGTAACTTATTATAACAAAAAATGGCAGGATTTTACAGGAATGAGTTTTGAAGAATTCAGGGATTTTGGGTACTATAGCATCATTCACCCTGATGAACTGGAAGAATTTCAAAAGCGGTTGAATAAGGCGGCCGAAACAGGAAGTGATTTAGAGATGGAAATTAGATTTTTGAATAAAGAAGGTGAATATATCTGGAACCTTAACCGTGCTTCACCAGTAAAGGATGAAAACGGAAACATTAAAATGTGGGTAGGTGTTACGAGCGAAATTCAAAAAATTAAAAATGATGAAAGACAAAAAGAAAATTTTCTTTCTATGGCGAGCCATGAACTGAAAACCCCGGTAACTACCATCAAAGCCTATGGCCAGATTGCAGAAATGATGCTACAGGAAAATGGGGATAGTAAAACATTGGCTATAATGGCTAAAATGGGAAAACAAATTACCCGTCTTAGTACACTTATTGGAGAGCTACTCGATTTCACCAAAATACAGGAAGGTAAGTTAGTTTATAATGAAGACTTTTTTGATTTCAATGAATTTATAAAAGAAGTAGTTGAGGATATGCGCCAAACAACTGTTACGCACAAGATTTCCTATTTTCAAAGTGCCAATGCCCGGATTTTTGGAGACAAAGAAAAATTAAGCCAGGTAGTCAATAACCTTATTTCAAATGGAATAAAATATTCACCGGGGGCTAATGAAATTTTGCTCACTACGAGGTTGCAAGATACTGGTGTTACATTGAGCATACAAGACTATGGAATCGGAGTCGCCAAAGAGGTGCAGGATAAAGTGTTTGAACAATTTTACCGGGTTACTGGAGATAGCCAGACAACATACCCCGGCATGGGAATTGGCCTATACATTTGTTCGGAAATAATCAAAAGAGAAGGTGGGAAAATTTGGGTAGAAAGTAGTGACGAAAAAGGTTCTGTTTTTTGTATCTGGCTCCCGTTTGATCATAGGAATCAACATTGATTTTTCGGCAGTTGTTATTTTTTTATCGGATTCGTTTCCGTACTAAGAATTATACAATATCATCCCGCTACGAAGCCTGACTTTGTTGAATACAATTAGAATTGAAATTTTTTTTAATCTACTAGTCCGGAAATATCCTGATCACTTTTACAAATCTTTTCTGATAATGTTCTGTAAGATTACTGATCGTTACACCATATGCGCGCCCTGAAGTAGAATGTATAAATTTTAGGGTATCGGTATTTTGTGTGATGATACCCATATGCCCAACAATCCTTACTGAATCATTTGTGCCGGTAAATAAAATGAGGTCGCCTTCCTTTGCAATCAATGGATTTATTTGTTTACCAACATTTGTAAAATCGACTGACGATCTTGGTACTTCCCAGTTAAAATGATTAAATACATAAGTAATAAACCCGGAACAATCAAAGCCTTCGGCGGGATCAGTGGAGGCATATTTATAGGGAATTCCGATTAGTGACTTCGCATAAAGAACTAACTCATGCCTGGAAACCGGTGCTGTAGTTAATTGTTCATTTTCAACTTTAGTGGTAGTGTTAGTTGTTATTGCATTTGATTGATTGATAAATGTTGATTGAGTATCAGAAATGGAAGCAGGTATTACATTGTCAGATCTATCAGTTATTAATTTGGTGCCCAAATCTTTACATGAAAGGTTGATAAGAAAAAATAGAAGATATTTAAAAAATTTCATGGTCTAAATTAAGATTTTTTTTATCGGTTCATGTAATCCAAAAATTAATTTTATTGTATCATATCATGCTTAATAAAGCCAAAAAACACCAGGAAAATAAACATCCTAAAAGTTGTTCGTTGATTGCCTTGGGAACTTATGATACTTTAAAAATTCTAATAATATTTTTACTAAATTTGAGCGACTTTATTTTCAAACATAGCTATTGTCAAAACCAATAACGATACCAAAAAATTTCTTTCGAATCAAAATACAATGTAAACAGCTTATGAAACAAAGTGTTTGTTACCTCCTCTTCTTTGTAATTTTGAGTTGTAATAAAAATATTTCTGTAACCGAAGTCCCGCCCTTACAAAACGCCAAAGATTCTGCAAAGCTGATACTGGTAACCACAAAAGATGTTATTACTAATGAAGGATTTATTACAGCATATGGACCTAACATGGATAAAAAATGGGAATTGTCTAATAATGGCTGGCATAATACTTTTAAAATAGGTAGTTACATCAATAACTCACTTATAGTTACTTATTTAGGAAATACAGAATTGCAATCTCTTAATATAGCAAATGGTTCACAAAATTGGTCTAACAAAGAATTTATTGATAAGCTTACATATGGTTTTTTTGTAAGTCGCCATTTTAATCATGATACCATTGTAGTTGCTACTTCTACATTATCCGGTAATAAATTTACCGAAAGAAATGCATTGATATTATTAAATAAACAAGATGGATCTGAATTGTGTAGAATTCAAGTAGACGCTCAACCCCTTGCTGCGCCATTATTAGATGGTAATTCCATCTATTATATTGCAACTAATTCAAACGGTACAAAACAAACACTGACTGCCTATAATATTGTAACTAAGAAGCTACTTTGGCAAAAAAACCAATTTTCCTTTCTGTTGGGATTACCAGGTGGAATTCTTGTAAAAAATGATACCCTGATTTTTGGTGCCGGAACTGGTAATATTGACCTAATAAATAAAAATGACGGAAGCCTGTACTGGAGTAAAGGATTTAATACAAAGAGTGTGTTTTCTTACAAGGATAAATTTATTTTCAATGATAATGTATCGGGACGACTAACCATACTCAGCTCAAAAACCGGTGAAGTTATTTTACAGGGACCGCCTATCCCTTATACCCGCGCGAATGGTGCTGCTTACATTTATAATGATGACTTTTATAATAATGCGTATGACACTTTATACTGTAGCAGTTTATTGGATGGCAGCTTGAAATGGAGTAAACAAATTACGAATGCGGTGAAATTTATTAATGTGGGTGACAAAGTTTATTATTTAACGGGAT
>JBDTEF010000202.1:0-3804 GCA_039922615.1 Ginsengibacter sp. | reverse complement strand
GCCTGGAGCAGATACTTTTTATACTAACCTTAGGAAAATACTTGGCCCTGTCTTCAATAAAACAACCAAAAAAATTCCGGTCTTAAAAACAATTGCTTCAACAGGTGTCGGTATTTCCTCATTGTATGCAATGATAAAAGATTGGAATTTTGATGAAATATCAACGAATAAAATTGAGCTGATGGCGCAAAAAGTATTGGCACTTGTACAATACCAAAGAATGAAAACTTTTGATAAAGGAAAAATGAAAAAGGACCTGGAAGCAGAAATTGAAAAGGAAGATTTTAATCTTTATTTATTTGCAAAAAAGTATGAGTGAGGAGAAATAGCAGCAAGTAGTTAGTAGCAAGTAGTTAGTAGTTAGAAGAACCATCCAAATTCCCAAAAAATAATTACTCAGTTAATTGACTTCCGGGAATATCTTTAGAACATCAATCCTGATTCCTCAATATCTTTAAGTTCGCTCCCACGCTGCATCTCAAAGGCTCAGCATCTCTACCGGGCTACATAACTTAAATTTACAAAGTTGACTCACTCCTCAGGCTTGATGGCTCACTGTTCAAAGCCCACTGCTCATTTCTTCCAGCCCTCAAACTCTTCTGTTCTTCTAACACTCTTCCACCACTTAAAACCTACCACACCGATGGCAGCAAAAGGAATGAACATCAGATAAAGAATGCCGGAGTTAAAACCTTGTGCAGGCTTACTTCCCATCTGCATAACTGTCTTATTACAAATAGAACATTGAGCCTCTGCCACGAAATGAATCATGGTAAATGATATAATGAGAATGGAAATGAATAATAGTTTTTTCATAGTATAAAAGACAAAGGTAATCCAAAACAACTAATTGCGGACTTCCCACCCGGCTCCTTTTCTCACAAGACGGATATAATTGCTAAGGCCACTTTCATTGTTGGTGAATGTGAGATTGGTTGCGGTTAAAATAATCGTATTCTGAGTTACAGGTATTTTTGTCAGATCAAGCCGATAGCTATTTATGCCTGAATTAATAATACCCAAAATATTTTTAGGATCATTCACATTTATATATTTATCATCCGCAAACTGGTAAATGATATACCTGTTTATTTTTTCATTTACCTGCGGTTGCCTGAAAAAAAGATCAATGTTATCAGCATATACCTTCATCCTGATTTTATCATAATCCAAAATCAGATTCAGTGGTTTTACTGAATCTATCCAGGGCATTGGTGGTATAATGGCAGGATATTTATAGTAATTATTTCTAAGGCTATCGCTCCAGCCATTCGGATTGCTGTTAAATGTTTTACTGCTAAAATAAATACTGCCCTGTATCTCCGGGAATTCCCTGATTCGCTTTATTTGATTTGGTAATTCATTCTTATTTTTCCAGGCATAGGATCTTGGTTCCAGGGCTCTGTAAATTCCCTGGCCAATAAACAATTGCCTGCCATAAGCATGCTTTGCCCACCATTCACTTAATATTTCAAAGCCTACCGCTTTATGTCCAAATTCCCAATATAGCTGTGGAGTTACATAATCGATCCAACCTTTTTTTAACCACAATAAAATATCGGCATAAAGATCATCGTAATTAGTAACACCGGCTGTCGTATTACTTCCTTCAGGATCTTTAGCAATATTTCGCCAAACGCCAAACGGACTAATCCCAAATTTGCAATACGGATTTTCCTGCTTGATGATCCTGCTGAGCATCACAATAATACTATCCACATTGCTTCTACGCCAGGCATCTTTACTCATACCTGATCCATATTTAGCAAATGACTTCTCATCCGGAAAGTCTTTCCCCGGCACTTTATACGGGTAGAAATAATCGTCAAAATGAATGGCATCCACATCATAGCGTCTTACTACATCTTTCACTACATCCTCCACAAATTGTTGGGCATCTTTATTCCCCGGATCAAAATATCTTTTGCCGCCATAATCAAGGAACCATTCCGGGTGCAACCTGGTAATGTGGTTTGGGGAAATAGAGGATTTAGTTGTATTAAAAACCGCCCTGTATGGATTCATCCAGGCATGAAATTCCATTCCGCGTTTATGGGTTTCTGTGATCATAAAGGCCAAAGGATCATAATAAGGAGATGGCGGCGTGCCTTGTTTTCCTGTCAGGTATTCACTCCATGGTTCTAATTGGGAAGGATAAAATGCATCTGCTACCGGGCGAATCTGTACAACAACTGCATTCATCCCGTTGCGCTGGTGCATATCAAGGATGCTTATAAATTCCGCTTTTTGTGCCTCACTGGTTAAAGTTCTTGAAGAAGGAAAATCAATATTTTCTACTGTAGCTACCCACACACCACGAAATTCATATTTAGGCTGGGCCTCCAAAAAACCCATAAAAAGAAAACAGGCCAAAGCCAGGAACAAAAAGCGCTTCTGCATAACAAGATTTTATAGTAAGCCGGCAATTTACAAAATAAAAAATGCCTCTTTCGGGCCTTTGGTTAAATCAAGTTCTATTAAGAAACAAATAACAAAATCGGGATTAGAAGAGATTCGAAATAATTCTACAATTTGCCTTTTCAAACAAATAAATTATTTAATACTTTTGTTATACTAAAAACTTAAATGTAAAAATAATATTACCACACTCTAAATTATCAATTCTAAACCATCAATTTCCTAATATGAAACATAAAATTTTATTTTTTTCTTTTATTCTTTTTTTATCCCTCACCTCTATTGGCCAGGCAAATACTGAAAACTCTCCTGCAAAAAATGATGTGATCACCATGAATAATGGAGAGCAAAAAACCGGGCAGGTGCTGGAAGTATTGGATAATGAAATAAAATTTCGCTATGTAAATGAATCGATCACCTACAATCTCAAAAAATCAGAGATCAGTAAGATCACATTCGCAAGCGGCCGTGTAGAGCAGTTTTCCGCCCAGGGTTCGGAAAAGGGAAGTGGCTCCGGCATTCCTGCAAAATCCAGTGATTATCAAAATAAAATTGCGGTATTGCCTTTTTCTTATATCTATGGCCAAATGGAAGGTGCAAGGGAAATGAGCTTAAAGATTCAGCAGGAATGCAATTCTCTCATTAGCCAAAATGCAAAAACAATGAACGTACAGGATGTACAGACTACGAATGCCTTACTCATCAAATCGGGAATAAATAATACCAACATCCAGGGCTTTACGATGGATGAACTATGCCGGATTTTAAATGTAGAATATGTAGTGCAGGGTATCGTAACTGTAAATGAAGCCGCAGCAACAACAAATTACAATACACAGAAAAATACTGACTATTCTAAAAATAAAGTCACAACTTCAAGCTCTCAAAGTGGCACTACGCAAAAAGATTACAAAACAGACGTTACCTTGAATATTTTTGACAACAATGGTAAGCAGGTCTTTAGTCAGAAACACAACACCTTCTGGACAGGTGTAAATGCCTATAATTCGACATTGAAATATCTTTTAAAAAGAACCCCTATTTATGGAAAATAAATATTGAACCAGCTTTTCATCACACCTATTCTTCATTATTACTTCAATTAAATTAAAAAAAGTTGCCGAAAATTTCCGCAACTTTTTCATTTTAAATTACAATTAGAGTACTAATCCTTCCATACAGAAGCACCTTCACTACAGTTGGCACAAATGTCAATATTTTTCCGGCTATCCATCAATTCACTTCTAAAGTGTTTGTACTTTTCATTGTGCCAGATCTCTTTAAAAGATTGGTTTTTCAAATCACCTAACCTATGCTGTGCATCTTTGTCAAAGCAACAAGGAACTACCATTCCATCCCAGGTAATTACATTGGCATGCCATAATT
>JBDTEF010000201.1:0-10475 GCA_039922615.1 Ginsengibacter sp. | reverse complement strand
CCTGACCCGGAAGAAAAAAATAAAAATCAATGAAATCACTTTCATGAAAACTATTCTATGTAAACTTCAAGCTCAGAATTTTATTGAGGCTTCATGTAGTTTAGATTGCAAAATCTTTTGAAAATCTTTTGATTTGTCAACATAAAATAATACAGCATCGGCATTTTTTTGCATACCAAAAATCATTGTAACCCGGATAGGTGATTTTAAATAAACAACTACATTGTGATTTTCAAAATTTTTCAAAAGAGCAATTTTGATTGGGTTTCTACCTTCCGGAACTTTCTTTGACAACACAAATTTATCAATATTATCCAATTGAATAATGGCATCTCCTGCAAGTCCATTATGGATTTCCAATGAATCTTTATTGATTGTTATAGGTCGTGCCTTTATTGCTCTTATGTGACCAAATAATTGAATGCAGGTGTACAAGCTTAATCCGGTCAATACCCAGGCCAAAGTATGATTCCAGATTCTAACCAGAAAGTGAACACCCGAAGTTTCAATTAAAAAAATAAAAAGAATTACCCATAACACAATGACGATTCCATTTTCTTTGTAGGAAGAAAATCGTTGTTCATAATCTATTATTTTATTCCTCCTGATAAAAAAGGCATAATACATTACAGAGATTTCTGAAGAAATGATATTACCGAATTTTGCGTTTCCAAAAACCTCAGACATTACAACCCTGCAATGCGTTAAAAAATCAGGGGCGGTAGCATTTGCTTTTTTAGCATTCTTATTGGCGATATAAAATTTACGACCTACAAAAAAAATTAGTCCTCCTTCCAGCAAAGGGTAGATCCATGTTTCCAATAGGTTAAGAAAAATATTTGATGGAGACTTTAATATCAGGCCTGCCACTACAAGACCAGATACAAAAACCCTTAGAACTGTCCATTTGGAAACAGCACTTTTTCTAATGGCAAGAAAATAAATAAAAGGAGCGACAACAAAGATATCTATGAGGATCGCATTGGAAAATAAAGCAGGATGATCCTTGAATTTAGTAGTGAGCGTAATTAAGAAACAACATAAAAACAGAAAAAATGGAATCCCTAAAGCAATTGCCCACCTTGGTTTGTGGATTGATTTCGTGGTCATATTATTTTTATTGCAAAGGTATGTAACCCGGGAAAGTATATGACAGGTATTTTTATTATTTGTTCATCTTTTATTAATTAATTATGGATATCCTTCCAATTAAATTTACCTGAAAACTTTCAACGATAAATACTTTCGACTGCAGCTGTTTATCCACTATCAGAGCATCTATCATATTTAATTATGTTGGCACTGATGCTAGTGCATAAAAAACGCCAGGATACCTGTTGCTACCAATGTAACACCGGTAATAATTCCAGCATTGTGCTCCAATAAATGCCAATTTAATTTTAAAATACCCATGTAAGCAAAGCGTACCAACAAAACCATTCCAACAGTAGTAATAATGAGATACAAGGCGGCAATGAACCAAATCAGCCATGGCGCCTGCGATCCTGCCAACAAAAAATAAGCTTCAATTTCCATGCAAGGCGAAAGGAACATGGCTAATACTAATGCGATGATAATAGTTTTCTTTGATTTTTTCTTTTTGATATCTTCATCTAAATGGAAATGTTTGTGATTATGATGACGATAAATGAAAATAATTCCCAACAATATAAGAATAACGGGCGCCACAATGTGGGTAAAACTTTCAATATTGGCTGACATTTTTGCGCCCAGGTATCCCAATATAAAACCTAAAATGACCGTGCTCAATCCATGTGAAATCGCTGCAATAAATGTAACCCTTGTAACTTCATTTAATGTCCAATTTTGCCTTCTGCCAATAGCAATTACAGGAAGCCAGTGATTAGGTATAGTGGCATGGAGCAAGCTTAAAACGATACTACCTGTGATAATACTGAACATCTAATAAATTACATGAGATTTTGAGTCAGACATTTGACGTTTAAAACAATATGGCAAGGTAGCAGAAATCCAATTATTTTTTGGAAAGATAATTGTATAAAAGTGAGATTATTATTTACTGGATACTTGGAGAGATTATAAAATTGAATCAGAAAAGATCATTTTTTGGAAAAAAAATAACAGGAAAAAAAATTAATCCTGGAATTATTTTCAATTAATAATCTCTTATAAAGTGAAATAAATTTGTTTACTTTATAACTAACATTTTAAAACGACACTTATGCAATGGCAAGGAAGAAGAGAAAGCAGTAATGTTGACGATCGCAGAGGTATGTCTGGCGGCGGATTGGCAATGGGAGGTGGCGTACTTGGCGTAATATTTATTCTCGCAAAATTTCTTTTGGGAGGTGGAGATGTAAACGATCTTTCACAATTGGTACAACCACAACAACAGCAAATGTCGACGGAGCAAATGGCTGCCCAGGAAAAGGAAGCCTCATTTGTGAAGGTGGTGCTGGCAGATACTGAAGATGTATGGACAAAGCTGTTTACTGATATGGGCCGTACCTATAGTGCGCCTACATTGGTTTTATTTAATGGATCTATCCAATCAGGATGTGGTGGAGCGAGTGCACAAAGCGGCCCTTTTTACTGCCCGGCAGATAAGCGGTTATATGTTGATCTTTCTTTTGCACAGGAATTAAAAGACAGGTTTGGTGCTAAAGGAGATTTTGCGATGGCATACGTTATTGCCCACGAAGTAGGCCATCATGTGCAGGATTTGTTAGGTGTCACTGATCAAATGCAGCAATTACAACAACAACTTTCACAGGAACAATACAACAAATATTCTGTGAGACTTGAACTCCAGGCAGACTTTTACGCTGGTTTGTGGGCACACTATGATAAAAAAATGAAAAATGTAATCGATGAAAATGATATTCAGGAAGCACTGACTGCTGCTAATGCGATCGGTGATGACCGGCTTCAGCAGGAATCCCAGGGTAGTGTAAATCCCGATTCTTTTACGCACGGCACTTCTCAGCAAAGAATGTACTGGTTCAAAAAAGGCTATGATACAGGTGATATGAACCAGGGAGACACATTTAAAGCAGGAAGTTATTAAGGTTTATTTTATGTGAATTTTTGCCACTATTCTAAATAATTATTTAAACCCATATTTAGCGCTGGCCATTTTTTTTAAAGCACATAAAGGCACAATTACCTGTTGAACTGCTAACTACTATTTTCAATTTTAGGGAAATCTTCATTTATGACCCAAGGTGTGATGATTCAATATTTCCATTGGTATTTACCCAATGATGGATCTTTATGGAAACAATTAAAGAAAGATGCGACGTATCTAAAAAAACTTGGTTTCACTACTGTTTGGATTCCCCCGGCCTATAAAGGCGCATCAGGCGGTTATAGCATTGGATATGATTCTTATGACTTGTACGATTTAGGAGAGTTTGACCAAAAAGGTTCTACCCGAACCAAATACGGAACCAGGGATGAATATATTGCTGCAGTAAATGCTGTAAGAAAATTGGGCATGCGTGCCATGGTCGATATTGTAATCAATCACAAGGCAGGGGGAGATGAAATAGAAAAGATAGAAGCAGTGAAAGTAAATCCGGAGAACCGGAATGAGGTGATTTCAGAACCTATGGAGATTGAGGCTTTTACTAAGTTTACTTTTCCCGGCAGAGGTAAAAAATATTCTAAATTTGAATGGAACCATACGTGCTTTATCGGTGTTGACTACGCATATAACATGGATGAGAACAGTATTTTTAGAATTCTCGGGGATCATGAGGATAGCTGGCAGGAAATGTTTGGGGAAGAAAAGGGAAATTTTGATTATTTAATGCACAATGATATTGACTTTCGAAATCCTTATGTAGCAGAAGAAATTCACAACTGGGCAAAATGGTATTTTGACCAGGCTAATTTTGATTCGGTAAGGCTTGATGCGATAAAGCATATCAATCCTCAATTCTATATAAAATGGCTCGAAAAATTAAGAGCTGCAACAGGAAAAGATATTTTTGCTGTGGGCGAATATTGGGAAGCTGTATCAAAAGATTCACTTGTTCAATATATTGAGGCTACGGGAGGAACCATGAGCTTATTTGATTCATGTTTGCATCATAATATACACAATGCCTCTAAATCAGGAAGTAATTATGACCTAAGGAATATTTTAAATAATACCCTTACAGAAGCCATTCCGCAAAAATCAGTTACTATCATTGCTAATCACGATACGCAACCATTACAAACACTGGAATCTACAGTAGATCCGTGGTTTAAGCCTATCGGTTATGCACTTATTCTTTTACGCGTTGACGGATATCCTTGTGTTTTTTATCCTGATTTATATGGAGCTACTTATAAGGATCTTGGTAATGATGGTAATGAATATGAGATTGTGATGCCTAAAGTGGAAGGAATTGAAAGCCTGTTAGAGGCAAGAAAACTTCACTCATTTGGCCAACAGCGTGACTATTTTGACCAGCCAAATTGTATCGGCTGGACAAGAGAAGGAGAAGGTAAAAAATCCGGATGCGCCGTCCTGATCTCCAATGATACCGATAATAGCAAGTACATGGAAATGGGGAAGCAATACGCAGGAAAAATCTTTAAAAATCTGTTGGTAAAAAGAGATAAAAAGGTAACTATTAATAAAGAGGGTTGGGGCGAATTCACCGTGCCCGGAAGATCAGTATCGGTTTGGGTATTAGCTGAATAACGTTACGAAAAATAAATTATTCAAGCAAGCGTTAAGGCTTGTTAGCAAATACAAATACATCCATTAAATCATCGGTCTTATTTAGATCGAGCTTTTTTTCAGAAATATAACCGCTAATGTTCTTTTTTGAAAAAAGCTTTCCCATATTTTTAGCGTTTGCCAATACAAAATGATTTTTATCATTTGCACTTACATAATAAGTGGTCTCCTTTCTGAAAGTAAATTCTTTGTTTTCATCGAGCGCAAGCATACTGCCATACATCAGAGCAGATTTGCTTTCCACATTTATAGCAGGAGAACTAGTACCATAGGCGCCGACAACATCAGAACTAATTAATTGATAAGTAACTCTTTGGCCAATCCTGGCAGTGGCTGAACTGGCTACCCACTCATACCATTTGGTCTCATAGAAAAAACTATCTAAACCGACAGATATATAATCAATATCGGCTGGATTATTAATCATGAGCGTGTCGTTTTTCTCTCCTATGTATTGCATATTATCTGTAAAATAATCATAGTTGACCCTGGCACTTGCCGGCTCTCCGTTTTTAAAATATATTCTGGACCGGTTAAAAGAAGGGTATTTATAATGACCTCTTGCGAAGAAAAGTTTGGCTTCGGCACCTTTCACTCTTATTGTTTCACTTTTTTGCGCGATTAACGTGGTATTGAACAGTAATAGGGTACAAACGGAAAGGATAAAGGTTTTCATACTAATTTTTTATATTGTTTATTAGATACAGGCAAGGTACATATACTTTTCATCAGAAATATCCATTAAAAAAAGTATTTAAAAGGTTTAAAACTTTTTACTTAGATTTATATAGCACAAGGATTGGTAACCGGAAATGATATTAAAGTTTAATTTTCCTTGGGAGCACTTTCTTTATATTTCACAGAAAGTTGGAATTTAGTATTTAAGCTTACTTCGTAATTATTCTCTGCCAATATTAGTTTGGCCGCATCATCATCTAAAATTACCTGTGCAAGATCTGAGGCAAGTTGAGATCCGCTTATCACATTACCAACTTTTCCATCCGTGAACTCAATAAGAAATTTGTAACCCGCTTTTCTACCGGAACCTGCTCTTTCAAAATCAATTCTATTTAGACTTAAAACCTGGTCCTCTGAATTCGATTTTTTCATTAAAATTTTAATGATAGGCAGGTATTTTTTCCAAATATGATTATACATGAAGTCGTTTATTTGCGTTTATTGCTCAAGATAAGAGGTTGATATCACGAAGGATATACCAAATATTTTTATAAAAATAGGTAAAAACTTCACTAAGTTCAAAATTTAATCTCAAAATGTGTTAATTTAACTCAAATAATTTTTAATTAACGGTGAATGTCGGGAGGATTCAAAAACTAAAAATAGCGAATTACTATTTGGAAATGATTGTACTTCAAAACCAATAACTTCTTCACTTATCACTTTCTACTTACAACTACTTATGAATTCATTCATTAAATTTGTTCTTCAAAACAATTTCATCTGCTGATGGCTTACATAGACATTAAGGTTCCTAAATATCTTTCAAAAGTTTTGAATATGCCCGGAATTGCGTCGCCAAAAAGGCAGCAAATGAAAGTATTGGAAAAATTGTTGAAAAAGGCCAGGTTTACAGAATTTGGACAAAAATATTTATTTGACCGTATATTAATGAGCAGGCATTCCGCTAAATCTTTTCAGAATACTGTACCCACTTTCAATTATGAAAAGATCTATAATGAGTGGTGGCACAGAGCAGTTGAAGGAAAGCAGGATGTATGCTGGCCGGGCATTATTAAATTTTTTGCATTGAGCAGCGGAACCAGCGAATCCACCAGCAAATACATTCCTATTACCAAAGATCTAATCAGGTCTAATACGCTTACCAGTATAAGGCAACTAATTAGCCTGGCATCTTATAATAATGTACCTAAAAAATACGTGGGAAAAGGTTGGTTGATGCTTGGAGGCAGCACCCACCTGCAAAAAACAGCTAAGTATTATGCAGGGGATTTAAGTGGCATCCAGGCAAAAAATATTCCATTTTGGTTCCAGGGAATGTATAAACCGGGAAGAAAAATTGCCCGTGAAGAAGACTGGTCAAAAAAATTAGAAGAAATAGTTGAAAAAGCGCCGGAATGGGATATTGCTTTCCTTGTAGGTGTGCCTGCGTGGGTACAATTGTGTATGGAAAAGGTTATCGAGCGTTATGAATTAAAAAATATTCATGAAATATGGCCAAACCTTGCTTTTTATGTACATGGCGGTGTAGCGTTGGAGCCATATAAAAAAGGATTCAATAAATTACTCGGGAAACCGATCACATTTATTGAAACTTACCTGGCAAGTGAAGGATTTCTTGCTTACCAGAGTCGCCAGGATGCCAAGGGCATGAAGCTGGCTATCAATAACAATATTTTTTTTGAGTTTGTTCCCTTCGATGAAATTAATTTCGACATTGATGGAAATATGGTGGATAATCCCGAAACACTGATGATCCATGAAGTCCGGAAAAATATCAATTATGCCATAATAATAAGTACCAATGCAGGTACCTGGCGCTATTTGATTGGTGATACTGTTCAATTTGTAGACCTGGAAAAATGTGAAATTATTATTACCGGTCGTACAAGGCATTATCTAAGCCTGGTAGGTGAGCATTTAAGTGTGGATAATATGAATAAAGCAATCCAGATGGTAAGCGAAGAATTAAACATCGAGATAGGGGAGTTTACAGTGGCGGGGGTTCCCTATGGCAATTTTTTTGCCCATCATTGGTTTATCGGAACTAATGACAAAGTAAATGGTGAAACGGTGAAGTTTTTAATTGATGAGAAATTAAAAGAATTAAATGATGATTATGTTGTAGAAAGAAAGCATGCACTGAAAGATGTATTTGTGGATGTATTACCGGAGGAGACATTTATAAACTTTATGCGATCGAAGGGAAAAGTAGGTGGCCAGCATAAATTTCCACGGGTGCTCAAAGGAAAGATGCTAGAAGAATGGGTGGCCTTTTTAAAAAATGAAAATGTGTAATAAACATAATAGTTTTTAGGTTCATTGATTCTTTTTTGTGTTAAATCTTGATACCCTTTCCCGCTAATGAAAGTTGGACATTCATTTTTTAAGCTTATTTTTATTGCCTTATTCCTGGCGTTTTTTTTTAACTAAACATGATTGTTAAATGGTTGCTGGTTTCGAAGCGATAATAAAGGGACTTGCGATGGGATTATTACTGGCGCTTTCTGTAGGGCCGGTAATTTTTACAGTAATAAAACATAGTATAAATAATGGCAAAGCAGGTGGCTTCAGTTTTGTGATCGGTGTGTGGGTAAGCGATTTTATTTTAATTGTGTTAAGTAATGCTTTTTCTGAACTGGTAACCCGCGTGATGGATTATAAAATGGAAATCGGAACTATAGGAAGTGCATTCCTGATTGGCATGGGCTTGTATTATCTTTTCTTAAAAAAAGTACATCTGCATCCTGAAGACCTTGCATTACCACCAATGAAAAGCAGTGATCATGCGAAAATTGCATTGCAGGGCTTTTTGCTCAACACACTGAATCCTGCTGTAATGGCATTTTGGCTAACAGCTGCTACAGCGATTGCTATCACACATACGCCTACGGAACGTATCATTATTTTTAGCACTGCGCTTGCGGTCAATATTGGTGCAGATCTCATCAAAGTAAGATTGGCCGGTAAGCTTCGTAAAAAAATGACACTTAAAAATGTCAGATTAATTAACAAAATATCAGGACTTATTTTACTCATCTTTGGAACCGTCCTCCTCCTTGGAGTTGTGTTTTATGTAAAAACCCATTAATATGCGTTTATTATTCACGGTGAGTGTTGTCTTTTTTTTCACGTTATGTATGCAATCAAAAAGTTTCGCTCAATCGGATCTGCTGATTTTAAAAAAGAATGGGAGAACAATGCAAACTTTCTTTCCCGGCAGCAACCTTCACTTTTCTACTGCTATCCGGCAATATGATGCCTACATTACCTCTATCAATAAAGATTCTATTTTTCTTGTTCAATATGATATTAGGTACGTACCATCAAATATGGGGTTTAATATAGTAGATACAGTGGCGCGATATAACTTTCCTATTTATTATAAAGACATCATTGCCTTCAATAAATACAAAGGATCATTTATTAAAGGATCTGGTGCGGGCCTGTTTGGCGGCGGAATTTTACTCACTACCGCAGGATTAATTACCTGGATATTCGCCAAACCAAACACAAGGTATTATGCACGCCCCGAATTGGTAGGAGCTGCTGCGGCACTTACAGGTATTGGCTATTTGATGATGATTTCCGGGGGCAAGGAATATAAGTTAGGCAAAAAGTACACCTTGAGCTATATCAATGTAAATTAGCCAAAAGATAGGTAAGTTTTGAAGAAGAAAGTAAAAAAAAGACCACTGGTAGTCAGGATAATAAGAAAAATTTTTCGATTTTTTTTATATGGATTTCTACTATCCTTTTTGTATATCCTGTTTTGCAAATGGATCAATCCTCCTTTCACTATTACTCAACTGGGTAGCGTGCTTAGCGGTAATCATATACAACGTGATTACATCAGTTACGACCAAATGGGCGCTAATGCTAAACTGGCTGTAATGGCTTCAGAAGATCAACTTTTTCCGGATCACAATGGCTTTGATTTTAAGAGCATCCAAAAAGCGATGAAGCATAATCAGACTAAGAAATCGCTGCGTGGTGCCAGCACGATAAGCCAACAGGTAGCCAAAAATGTTTTTCTATGGCAGGGCGGTGGATTTTTTCGTAAAGGCCTTGAGGTGTATTTTACTTTTATGATAGAAACGCTTTGGAGCAAAAAACGAATTCTCGAAATGTATTTGAATGTAGCAGAAATGGGAAAAGGTGTTTTCGGGATAGAAGCGGCGGCGCAACAAAATTTCAGAAAACATGCAAAAGATCTTTCGCCAAATGAAGCTGCGATGATCGCTGCGAGTCTCCCAAACCCGGTAATTTTTACGGTAAAACCATTAACGAAGCGGGTGCAATATCGTTATCCGTGGATTGTGCGACAAATGAATAATTTGAAAGCAGATCCGGATATACTTCAATTATTGAAATAAGTATTTGGGGATTAATGATTATTTTTTCCAGATCATATCATCTATAAAGTGAATGGCATTTTGCAACCGCGCCTCATAATCTCCGGAAATAGTTATCCATGGCGTAGATTGGTTGACGAGTAGATCTTTATAGAAATGAAATAATTTCCCCCTTTCTTTTGGATCCGGGTATTCGCGCAATTCATCGGCAACCCAGGGCAGATCTACATCACATAGCAGGTAAGCATCGTATTTTCTTTCTGCAATACTGTTTAAAATTTTATTGTGGCATTGATCAAATACATATTCACACCACACCTTCATTACATACATATCTGTGTCAATAAATAAAAATCGTTCCTCATCTTTTATTTTTCGTTCCTCGAAATATTTTCTTTGTTCATCTGCCATTTTATCCTCTGATGCCATTTGACCGTTAGCTATTTTTAATAAGTCATCGTAAGAATAGGCTGTTCCATATTTTTCAAGAAAGGCTCTGGCATATTCGGGCACCCATGCTGTATGATAATGCGAAGCAAGAAGTTTACATAAAGTGCTTTTGCCGGTAGATTCGGGACCTATTACTACAATCTTTTTCATAAATATTAGGAAATGACTAAGCCTTTAAATAATGGAAGTCTTTTTAAGGACAATTTTTCTTATTAATAAATTTTATTATTTTATTATTTCATTGTCAACAAAAT
>JBDTEF010000200.1:0-3284 GCA_039922615.1 Ginsengibacter sp. | reverse complement strand
AGAAAGCTTGAGCTGTCAAATCTTGTACGAAATCTGCCAAAGTCATAACCCTTAGCAATAGCCTTTAAAATATCATCTGCGAAATTTAAAGGCGGAAAAGTATCCGCATGCACAAAATATAGGATGGTTCCTTTTGATAAAGAAGCACCGAAATTCATTTGAGCGGCTCTCCCTTTTTGGGGTGATGTAAAAACTGAAGCCCCGGCCCGGGCTGCTTCTGAAATAGTAAGATCGCTGCTTCCACCATCACTGACAATTATATCCGAGATTAAATCTTCCCCATGTTCTTTTAGATAGGATACTAATTTTTCAATATTTTTTTCTTCATTGAAAGTTGGTATAATTATGCTGATCATTTAATTCAAATAAATTTTAAATGAAAACTTTAGCGTAAATTATTGGATTCCCGCATTTAGCATTGGATCTTAAGAAATGCCGTAAATCAGCGATTAATGGTTTAGATTACAATGTTGGGATATTAAATAGCTTATAAGTTTATTGCTATTTCTCAATAACCTGAATATAATAACTCATTCTTTTTTTCTGCAACTTCGATGGAAACAAATGAAGAAAGAATATCTGCCTTTGCTTTTCGCACACAAATGTTGTGTTCATAGTGAGCTGAAGCAAGGCCATCCTGTGTACGTATTGTCCAGCCATCCTTATCATTATACACTTCCTTTTTACCCAGATTGATCATTGGTTCAATCGCTATCACACAACCGTCTTTCAATTTCGTACCTGAACCCCGTTTTCCATAATTGGGAACCTGCGGATCTTCATGCAAATCAGTTCCCAGTCCATGACCAACCAATTCCCTAACTACACCATATCCATATTTTTTTTCAGTATATTCCTGGATTGCCGCCGAAATATCCCCAACACGATTGCCGGCAGTCGCTTTCTCTATGCCTTTATAAAGCGATTCCTTTGTTACACGCAATAATTGCTTAATACCATCTGAAATACCGGCAAATGCAAATGTGTAGGCGCTGTCACCATGGTATTTATTTTTCAAAGCGCCCACATCCACTGATACCACATCTCCATCTTTTAATTCATCATTAGTGGGAAAACCGTGGACCACCGCATCGTTTACGGAGATACAACAAGCAAATGGAAAGCCCTGGTAATTTTTGAAATTAGGAACAGCTCCATGATCTCTGATGTATTCTTCTGCACGAACATTCAATTGCATAGTTGTGATACCAGGCCTTAGCATTATCGCCGCTTCAGCAATGGCATCATTCACAATCTTACAACTTTGCCTGATCAATTCTACCTGTTCATCATTTTTATAAATAATCATAATTGTAAAATTAAAAACCCTGACGCAAAATAGGCCAGGGTTTTATAATTATATTCCGATATTGTTTCTTTTAAAAATTTCCGGTCACACCAGGAGCTGCAGATGATTGCCTTCCCTGTATACGTCCGGTGCTCATAAGACCATCATATTGGCGCATTAATAATTGCGTTTCAATCTGCTGCAAAGTATCTAATACTACTGCTACCATAATCAATAATGAAGTACCACCAAAGAAAGATGCAAACCCCTGTGTAACACCCATTAATTGTACGATACCCGGCAAAATACCTACCACTGCTAATAAAATGGAACCCGGCAATGTAATTCTATCCATTATTGTACCGATATAATCCGTAGTAGGCTGGCCTGGTTTTACTCCCGGTATGAAACCATTACTACGTTTCAAATCATCAGACATTTGCTTCGGATTAAAAATTAATGCAGTATAAACAAAAGTAAAACCAATCGTCATTACGGCAAATATCAACATGTAAACCCAATTGGTATGGTCTGTAAAATATATTGACCAGCTTTTTCCGGATGTTTGAAAACCGGCAAAAATGGTAGGAAGAAACATGATAGCCTGTGCGAAGATGATAGGCATTACGTTCGCAGCATTAACTTTCAAAGGTAAAAATTGTCGCGCACCACCAAATTGGCGATTACCCATAATTTGCTTTGCATAATTAACAGGAACTTTACGCACTCCCTGCACTAATACGATAAGACCAAGGATAACTGCAATGAATCCAGCAATTTCAAGCATGAATATTAATAAACCGCCACCGCCTCTTGTTTGTTTCGCAGCAAATTCCTGCATAAATGATTGAGGAAGACGTGCAAGGATACCTACCATGATAATAATAGAGATACCATTTCCAATTCCTTTGTCGGTTATTTTTTCACCAAGCCACATTACAAACAAAGTACCTACCGTAAGGATTACAACTGTAGAAATCCAAAAAAAACCTGAATATCCCGGTATTAACGCTTCTCGGCTCGATGAATGAAGAAATCCAATATAAGCAGCTGCCTGGAAGGCTGTCACTACAATTGTAAGGTAACGTGTCCATTGTGTAATCTTTTTCTGGCCGCTTTCTCCTTCTTTTTGTATTTTAGAAATCTGCGGAACCAATACTGTTACCAACTGCATAAAAATTGATGCAGAGATATAAGGCATTACTCCTAATGCAAAAATGGAAGCCTTGGCAAAAGCTCCTCCAACAAATGAATTCAATAGTCCCAGCATTCCCCCTTCAGCACTCGCTTGAAGGTTGGCTAATTTATTAGGATCAATACCAGGAAGAACGATAAAAGAGCCCAATCTAAAAACGAATAGAAGGGCCAAAGTATAGAGAAGCTTTTTGCGCAACTCTTCGATACTCCAGATATTTTTTAATGTTTTAATCAGTTTCTTCACAGAGTGTTAGAATTTAGTTTAGCAGTTTTAGAAACCACAATATCCACAAATTATTTGACTATTTCGATACTTCCGCCTGCAGACTCAATTGCCCCTTTCGCTTTTGCACTTATAGCATTTACTTTAAAAGGAATATTCGCTTTCAATACCCCATTTCCAAGGATCTTTACTCTATCAGTTTGGCTGATCAAATTATTAACGTAAAGCGTTTCCAAATTAAACTCCTTTAATTCGTGCTTTTCAATTAATTGGTCAATCTGACCAAGGTTGAACACTTTGTATTCAACACGGTTATTATTTTTAAAACCTCTTTTTGGAACTCTTCTCTGGATAGGCATCTGACCACCTTCATGGGCCATTTTAGTTTTATAACCGGCGCGGCTTTGACCACCCTTATTACCTTTTGTAGAAGTACCACCCTTTCCGGATGCTTCACCACGGCCTAATCTTTTTACTTTGTGGGTAGCGCCTTTTGCAGGTCTTAAATTACTTAAATTGTGTTGCATTGTACTTGTTTTTACTTAACGCTCCGTGTACCTGGAGCTCGCGTTTAAT
>JBDTEF010000199.1:0-3318 GCA_039922615.1 Ginsengibacter sp. | reverse complement strand
TAATTTTTTTTCTCATAAAGTTAATTTCACTTTTACCTCTCATTAAAGATGTTTTTTATTGATGCGAATATCGAATTTAATTTTCTTTTAAAAGAAATAAATGTCCTGAAATGAAAACTATTAGTGTGGTTTTTTGTAAAAAAGTGTCAGTATTGAATGAAGCAGCTTTACATTTAAAATTATTTCTTGGATTTGACCAGCTGAAATTTTGGCAGAAAGTCAAAAGCCTATATATGGGAATAATAAAAATAATCCACTCATTTAATGCTTTTCCCGAAAACGGGAACATGGATATAGTTCAAATATTAGTTAAATTTTTGGTTACCATCACTTTTAATTGTGCTCCCAATAAAGAATAAAATATTTCAGTCTGACACCCAAATTTTTAAAACAACATTTCAGCAAAAACAGTGACTTGGATATGTTGTCAAGGATTAGGAATTTGATTTAATAACTAGTGTGTGCACTATTTGTTCTGAATTTAACTTAAATCAATCATTACCAAAAAAAATTCCCGGTTACAATTGGTAACCGGGAATACATTCAAATTTGTCAAAATTTTGAAAGTCAACAAATCTTTTTTTTAATTTTTATTTATTTCATTTTGCTATCACTGAACTGATAGAACAATCCAAACTGGAATACATTGGAATGTACTTTAGATGTAGAGTTTTTACCAACTTCGCTTAGACCAAAGTTATAACGGGCGTCAAAACCTAAACCATAGCTTGTAAGATATCCAAGACCAACAGGAATTGATATATTAGTAGTGTTATAAAAGTTTTTGATATCAGTTGAAGCACTTCCAACCTTACTTTTTGCACTCATTAAAAATCCAATTTGTGGACCTGCTTCTAATCTGAAGCCATTGCTAAATAAATACTGAACCAAAACGGGAACATTTAAATAATTTAAATTAGTATTTACTTTATCAGTTCCACCTAATAAAGGAGATTTGCTTTTTGCTCCTTCTACGGAATAAACCAATTCAGGTTGAATTGCCCAGCTCTTGCTACTTGTGTGAATGTGAGCCAAAGCTCCAGCGTTAAAACCGATTTTAGAATCAGAATTCGTGTTTGATAAAGATGAAGCATTCATACCTGCTTTTAATCCAAAATGCACACCCTGTGCTTTTGTAGCGCTTATCATTAAAAATAAAGAAGCTACTACGATCAATGTTTTTTTCATAACTGTGTTTTTTAGTAATTGTTATTTGTATTTTTTAAACAATTATTACGCTCTTTGCAACTCTTGTACCAATTTTTAACCTTGAAGGATTTTGTATATTTGCAAAATTTTATTTTGGTTCAATCGTTGCCTATTTCTTTATACTTATAATGACAGGAAATTATATTATATGACATTACTTCACAACCGTATTTCGCAGAAAGAATTAAAGCTAAAGCTTTTTGAAGAGGCGGAAGAGCGAATTACAGTTTCATTTTATCAGTATTATTTTATAGAGGATCCACAAGCATTTCGAGATGAATTTTATAAAAATTTATACCAATTAAAGGTATTTGGCCGCATCTATATAGCACATGAAGGCATCAATGCACAGCTAAGCATTCCAGCATCTAATTTAAAAGCCTTTCGTAAATACATAGATACCACATTTTTAAAAAATGTCCGTTTTAATATTGCCGTGAATGATGGAAAAAGCTTCTGGGTGTTAAAAGTTAAAGTTAGACAAAAAATTGTAGCTGACGGAATAGCAGATGCCGGATTTGACATGAATAAAAAAGGTAAATATGTGAATGCACAATCGTTTAATGTTCTGGCTTCTGATCCTGAAACGATTGTAGTAGATATGCGAAATCATTATGAATACGAAGTTGGCCATTTTGAAAATGCGGTCGAAGTGCCATCAGATACTTTTAGAGCTCAGCTTCCTATGGCAGTTGATATGCTAAAGGATAAAAAGGAGAAAAATATAATCATGTATTGTACCGGTGGTATTCGTTGTGAAAAGGCGAGTGCCTATATGCTTCATAATGGTTTTAAAAATGTGTATCACCTTGAAGGTGGTATTATTCAATACGCTAACAAAGTAAAAGAAGAGAATCTTCCCAATAAATTTCTCGGGAAAAACTTTGTATTTGATGGAAGATTAGGAGAGAAGATTGGTGAAGAGGTAATAAGCTGTTGTCACCAGTGTGGCGAATTATGTGATATTCATACTAATTGTATAAACGAAGCCTGTCATTTATTGTTTATTCAGTGTGCCAATTGTGCAGCAAAATATGAAGGTTGTTGTTCCATAGAATGCCAGGCGACAAATAATTTACCCGAGGAAATCCGAAAAGAGCAGCGTAAAGGAAAGAAAAATGGAATCATGGTTTTTAATAAATCAAGGGAAAGAAGGGAAGGGTTGGGAGGGAAAAAAGAAATTAGTTAATAATTTAGAGAGTTTTTCGTCATAAAGTTGTAAAGCAGGAAGGAACAACAGCATAAGTTATTTTTTTACATCAAATGTTTTAAATAAAATTCATGATCCTAACTGTTTTCTCACACACTGAGACCTGAACCCAAAAACCAAAACCTAAAACCCAAAACCTAAAACCTAAAACCTTACAACCTCATCGCCATTGTCTCACATCAATTTTGAATTTAAAGCACGTTCCCAAAATCTACAGGAATTAGAAAATAAATTGCTTGTACGCAACCCGCTATATATTGGAACTGATCACCAAATCGATACGTATTTCAATGTAAGTAAAGGAAGATTAAAATTGCGCGAAGGAAATATTGAGAATTCCCTGATCTATTATGAAAGGACAAATGTAGCCGGGGCAAAACAATCTGATATCATTTTATACAATCATTCACCGCAGCAATCTTTGAAAGACTTACTCACAAAAGTGCATGGTGTAAAAGTGGTTGTTAATAAAATCCGCAAAATTTATTTTATTGATAATGTGAAATTTCATTTTGACGCTGTCGAAGGCCTGGGAACATTTGTAGAAGTGGAAGCAATTGATAAAGATGGAACTATATCAATAGTAGAACTTAAAGAGCAATGTCAGAAATACGCGGATTTTTTAGATATTCAAAAAGAAGATTTTATTTCGAAATCATACAGCGACTTGTTGCTGGAGAAGTAAAATGTAAAACTCTTCGAAAGTCCGCTCAATAACGAATATTATAGAATTTGTCAACCTATACCATAGATGTACCTGTACACTAATTTATAATTTATAATTCATCATTCATCATTTAATAATGCTTAGCTTCCGTTTAAAAGTCTTTCAAACCGTAGCGAACCAAAAATACCCTGCGATTCAAATATCACTTGTAAATCAAAATACAGAAGGCATT
>JBDTEF010000198.1:0-3498 GCA_039922615.1 Ginsengibacter sp. | reverse complement strand
ATAGCAAGCGAAAAGAACTTGTATTGATAAAGAGGTTACCTGAAATTTGGGAGAAAGTAAGAAAGCTGGTGTGAGAATAATGTTTGATGTACGATGTTATGGGAGAAATGTACGATGTACGATGTTTGATGTACGACGTTTTTCGAGACCAACATTTGAACGCGATTTTATTTAGAACAATGTATGATGCTATTCAAAATATTGTTTTATACTAAATCACTATAAATTTTTTTTATTGGTTTATTGATTGCTGCTACAAACGATATTCCAAAGTTTCACATCGTACTGCAAATCCCTGATATAGGTTGACAACAAAAGTCAATTTATATGAAAGCAAATTTAAAGCAAATCCGTAAGCATCGTAGATATAGTGATGATTTTAAGAAGGGGCTTGTGTCCAGTTTTGAAAGAGGAGATTTCAGTATTCTTCAGTTAGAGAAACTATATGGAGTTGGCAATGCCAGCATTTATAATTGGGTCTATAAGTTTTCAAACTTTAATGAAAAAGGCTGTAGAATTGTAGAGATGAAAGACAGTGATCAAACTAAGTTAAAGGAACTAACAAACAAAGTAAAGCAGCTGGAGCAAATTATCGGTCAGAAACAAATTGCTATTGAATATTTAGAAAAGATGATAGAGCTCGCCAAGACAGAGCTAAACATTGATTTAAAAAAAAACTGCAATTTTCCACTCTCAGTTGGTTCAAATCCAACAAAGAAAAAATAGAATTTTCAATGGCCCAACTTTACAAATATATAGGCATAAGCAGACAAGCAATAGCTCAATATAGCATGAGGCAGGAGATATTTGACAATAAGGTAATTTGCTTATTATCTGAAGCAGAAGGATTGCGAAAAGAGCATCCAGGCTGCGGGTTAGAAAAAATGTATTACACGTTAAACCCAGATTTTTTAGGTAGAGATAAGTTTATAGAACTCTTTATGGGATTAGGTTTTAAGTTAAAAAAGAAGATCAATTATAAGCGAACAACTTATTCGGTTGCTTCAAAATACATGAATCTGATAAAGGGATTATCAATTAGCGCACCCGGTGTTATATGGCAATCAGATATTACCTACTATGATGTCAACGATAGGTTTTATTACGCTGTTTTTATTATTGATGTTTATTCAAAAATAATTGTAGGTTATCAGGTGTCTGACAATATGCGGGCAACGGCAAATATTAAAGCAATGAAAATGGCCCTGGCAAATTATAAAGCACCTTTGATACATCATTCAGACCGTGGTGGCCAATATGTTTACACTGATTATATTAATCTCTTAGAAGAAAATAAATGTAGGATAAGTATGTGCAAATCGTCCCAGGACAATGCTTATGCTGAAAGAATAAATAGAACCATTAAAGAAGAATATTTGGATCATTGGAAACCGGTAAATTTTGAGGAATTAAAGTCCTTTACTAAAAAAGCAGTAAAGCATTATAATAGCAAAAGAATACATAATAGTTTACAAAGAATGAAACCAATAGATTTTGTAGAATATTGGAAAAAAGAAAAAAAAGAAAAAAGAAAAACAGTCAATATTTTTAACAACGAAAATTAATAAAAACCGTCAACATATATCAGGGACGTACATACATCACACATCGTAAATCGTATATCAAATATCACTTCCCCTTCAACCTATACTTCTTATTAACCTTTGGGTTATTAAAATATTCATCAAGCTCCTTACTATCTGTGGTGTCTTCAACAACAGGCACATCTATCAGTTGTAATTGTACCTGCTTGAATTCTTCTTTGAGCCTGGCAGTTTTTTTGATGATATCAATATCCTTGTCCCCAACCAGCATATTGTCTGTAAGCAAATATTGGAGTCTCTTAATGTCACTTCTTACGAGCGAGGCAGAATTTTGCTCATAATTTTTAGAAGGCGCCACAGCTTCTTTTACAGGTACCAGAGCCACACCTACGCTGGGCAATATCTTACCGGTAGTTTGTTGGTTCTGCCCCGGCAACGATGAAAAGATTGTACCCCCCAGCGCTGTTGAGGCAGAAGTAAGATCGAAAGTGGTGCGGGTATTTTTAGTATGTTTTATTTTTTGATCTAATATTCTAAAAGTACTTTTCAACTGCACAATGTAAGTCTCTATGTCACCCACTATTTTATTGTACTCCATCAGCCTGTTCGGATAATTGATTGACTGATGCACCATCACTTTTACAATTGCCGTATCACGGTTAAAAAACTTATCTACGCCAATAAAACTTATGGTCAACAGTTTGTCTTTTTCGGGATCATCATCTTTTATAAAATCGTACGATGGCACCCATGTAAAGTCATCTCCGCATTTAGTAACGGATGTTGATGACCGGATGGGAAAGTTGCTGTAATAAGTTATAGATTCTATGGGGAAACTTCCTTCTTCACATTGCAGCCTGAAATTTAAAGTATCAGCTTCTTCAATGCTTAAAATTCCATTTACAGTAGGCTTTACTTTTGAAGGAATGATCTCTGTATTATAAAAAACAAGTGTAAATGTTGTATCTACCTTATCAGAGTCACTGTTCAAATTTTGCACGCCAAGCCGCACTTTATATTCATTATCATATTTTAATTTGCCGGAAAGAAAATATGATTTGTCCGCTTTGAACCTGAGCACACCATTGTCTTTATTTATTTTAAGCCCAACGGGAGAATTCCTTAAGAACCAATAATAGTCGTTGGGGTTTTTATTAATCTCAAAATGATAGTCGAGCGTAGAATCTACGTGTAAATTAAAATATGGAGTGAAATTTTTTATTCGTAATACGGTATCTTCTTTTTTCACAACTAATGTATCTTCTTTTTTCACAATTAATGTATCTTTTATCACTTGTGAATAAGACTGAAAAGAAATTAAAAATAAGATAACCGGGAGAAATAGTTTTCCAGGATTGCGGTAGTGAACGTTCTTCAACATACGGGCAAAAATATAAAACTCTCAACTTTATAGTGAATGAAATATTTTTTGCTGGCTTACCCTTTAGTTTTTCCCTTCATAATAATTACACTGTTGTAAAGAGCCGAGGCGAAAACGAAGGGGTAATTTGGTAGCCTTCTCAACAACTAATTCCTGTTTGCAAAAAAAGCCAAAGTTGCAGGTATAAAAATCAGGCGGGATCGACCTTAGTAAGTCAACTGAAACAGCCTTGGGTAAAACGGGTGAGGTAAAGTGAATCATGGCGGACAAAGTATCTATTGATTTTTTTTGTACTGGAAAAATTTTTGTGCTGGAAAAATATTTCTTACTGGTAACAAAAGCATTTTGCGCACAGCATGTACTAGCGGATATTAAAAAAAAGCCGATAATCACACAAATTTTATTCCAAAAAAACATATCGTTATTTTTGCCCGGTAAATTTACGGAATATAAAAAAGAAACCAGGAAATGTCGTTAGGTCAGCGCTTACAACAAAAGCTATTACAAAAACTTTCACCGCAGCAAATTCAGTTGATGAAATTACTGCAGGTTCCTACAGCTCATCTTGAAGAA
>JBDTEF010000197.1:0-37881 GCA_039922615.1 Ginsengibacter sp. | reverse complement strand
CTTTGGCCGTTATAAATCTAAAAAATCCATATGCAAAAAGAAATCAACGAGGCAGTAAAATATATTCAGTCAAAATATAACACAGCTCCATCAGTTGGCATTGTATTAGGCAGCGGCCTTGGAAGTTTTACCAGTGAGATAGAAACCGAATGTGAAATTGCGTACAGTGATATTCCTCATTTTCCTGTTAGCACAGTACAAGGTCACAGCGGTAAATTAATATTTGGAAACTTATCAGGGAAAAAGGTAGTTGCTATGTCAGGTCGGTTTCATTATTATGAAGGATATTCTATAAAAGAAGTAGTGTTCCCTATAAAAGTTTTAAAATTTCTGGGGATACAAACATTACTTTTAAGCAATGCAGCAGGAAGTATGAATTCGGGGCTAAAAGTGGGGGATTTAATGATCATTAAAGACCATATCAGCTTCTTTGCTATTAACCCATTATTGGGAAAAAATGATGATGACCTGGGACCCCGGTTCCCTGATATGAGTGAACCTTATAAAAAAGATTTGATTCAAAAGGCAGAAGAAATAGCGGCATCTAATAACATCCCAATAAAAGAAGGTGTTTATGTTGGCGTTACCGGGCCAACTTTTGAAACCCGCGCTGAATATAAACTTTTGCAAATAATTGGCGGTGATGCAGTAGGTATGAGCACAGTTGCTGAAGTAATTTGTGCCAATCATCTTGGCTTACCAGTTTTTGCTATTAGCGTGATTACAGATGAAGGTATAAGAGATGAAGAAAACAAAATTACCCATGAGGAGGTATTGCAGGCAGCTAAAAATGCAGAACCTGGCCTCACAATGATTTTCAAACAATTAATTGGCAAGCTCTAATACAAAACGTGCATATATTTTTGGACATATTCAAAGCAAAATATCTTTTTTTTAAAGCAGCATTTCTTTGCTTTCTTATCGTGTTTTTCCAAAGCGCTTCTGCCCAAATTACAAGAAGGCCTAACCAACCTAATTTAAATCCTTTAGATCAGCGAACAAATAATCCCAATGGAAAAAGTAGTCCGACTAATTCAGACTCTTCGGGGTTTAAACATAGAGATGATCTTGCTGATTCAATCACTATCTCTTACAGGTTCCTTGACTCTTTGACAAATGATAAATTAGATTCATCGGTAAATGATTATGGAAAAATATTCACTGTACCTGCCGATTATATGACCCTTGGAAATAATGGTAGTCCGGCATTTCCGGTGTTATTCTCTCCTTTTACAGCATCAGGATTTGATGCCGGCTTTCACGCTTTTGACCTTTATAAGTTAACGCTTGAAAACACACAATTTTATAAAACTACGCGACCTTTTACCCAGCTAAGTTATTTTCTCGCTTCGGGAAAAGAACAGGCTATAAAAGTACTTCATACACAAAACATTCGTCCCAACTGGAATGCCGGCATTCAATACAACCTGATATCGGCGCCGGGTACTTTTCAAACGCAAAACACCAATCACAATAGCTATCGTTTTTTTAGCAATTACCAGGGTAAAAAGAAAAGATATGCGGCTTATTTAATTTTATTGGGCAATAAATTTAGCGCAAGTGAAAATGGCGGTATTAAAAATGATTCCTTCTTATCTGATCCAAATAAACAACGCCGCGTAGGGGTACCGGTAAATCTCGGCGGCGATGTATCTTCCACGGACAATGTATTTTCAACCAAATTGGTTACAGGAAATTTATACAACAATTTCACCGTTTTCTTCAGGCAGAGTTATGATTTTGGTATTAAAGATTCCATCAAAATAAATGACAGCACAACGGATTATTTATTCTATCCAAAATTTCGCTTACAACACACAATCAATTACAGTAGCAGCTCTTACAATTTTACAGATGATGTAAGTAATTCTTCAGGGGCAACAGGTGACTCTACTTTTTTTAAAAATAATTACAATATAACTCTTGCGCCTAATCCTGGTTTGAACTTTTCCCTGATGGACCAATGGAAATTTGTTTCAAATGATTTTTCCATAAAGCAATTCCCTCAAACCAAAAATACTTCCCAGTTTATAGAGGCAGGGGTACGCTTAGAAAAATTTTCCGGCAAATTTTCATCCTCTTTAAAACCTCTTGATATTTTAAAGAAGAATTTTCTGAATGTGGTACTGCACGGTGAATACAGGAATAAAACCAGGAATAAAAAATGGGATGCATTGCTGAAAGGAGATTTTTATGCTGCAGGATTGAATGCGGCCGACTTCAATATTTACGCTACGCTCACGCGTTTTCTTAATCCTAAATTAGGTGACATCCAGGTAACTTTTCAAAATGTGAACAGGACACCATCTTATATTTTTAATGGAAATTCTGCATTTAATCTTGATACAAAATCTATCACCAAAAAAGAAAATATTACCGTTATCTCTTTCCAGGCAAACAATCCAAGATTTAGTATTACCGCCAGGAATATTTCTATTGCCAATTATAGTTATTTCACTGATTTTTATCACAAAGACCAGTTCAATGGATTGGTAAACATTACACAATTTACCGGCTCAACAAAGACGCGTGTTACAAGGCATATAAAACTTTACAGTGATTTCATCGTTCAGCAGACCACAGGAAAAAATCCGATAAGGGTTCCGTTATTTTATACCAGACAGCGACTTGCTTTTGAAGGAAACTTTTTTAAAAATTTAAATCTTAGCACTGGAATAGATGTAAAATACAATACGCCTTATAAGGCAAATAATTATTCTCCTGTTCTGGGTCAGTTCTTTCCCCAGGATAGTGTTCTCATCAGTAATCTTCCTCAGGTGGACCTGTTTTTCAACTTTAGAATAAAATCATTCAGCGCATTTATTACAGGAGAAAATTTGAATACAGTAAGCTTTTATAATGGGTTTGGTTTCATGAATAATAATTTTGCCGCACCACTTTATCCCACTCCTGGATTTCTGATCAGGTTTGGAATTCAGTGGAGATTTGTAAATTAATCAGCGCAATTCCCAGGCGATAAATGACTGAAATTTGCAAGATGGTAAGTAATCTATAAAAATATTTTGCAGTTACAAATCGACGCTTTTTTTCTTAGTTTTGTATGCTAAATCATTAACATGAAATCAATCAAATTTTTGGGTCTTATTTTTATCAGTCTTATCGCTTTTCAATTTTCAAACGCTCAGACGATCTCTGACTCAGTAATGGTAAATGGTAACTGCGGTTCATGCAAAAAAACCATTGAAAAAAATGCTTTAGCCGCAGGAGCTGAAACAGCCTTCTGGAACAAGACAACAAAATTTCTGACTGTTAGTTACGATCCTGCTAAAAGCAATTCAAGCAAAATTCAGCAATCGGTTGCGAATGCCGGTTACGATACACAAGACTTTAAAGCAAATGATAAAGCGTATAAAGGCCTGGATGAGTGTTGCCAATATGACCGTAGTAAGGATTTAAAAGTAGCCAGAAAAAACTAAGCTTCACAATTGATAATAAGAGAATTAAAGCCTGAAGATAATAAGGACCTTGCAATCGTTATCAGGCGTACATTAGAAGAATTTAAAGTTGATAAGCCAGGAACTGTATACTTCGATGAAAGTACCGACCATTTGAGTGATATTTTTACTGTAAATAACTCAGCTTATTTTGTGGTAGAGTTGAATGGTGAAGTAATGGGTGGTGCTGGTTTTTACCCTACCGAAGGTTTACCGGATGATACAGTTGAATTGGTAAAAATGTATCTTTCATCGGGGATTAGAAGGAAAGGAGTAGGACAAATATTGTTAGAAAAATGTATGCTGACAGCCAGGAACCTGGGAGTTGAAAAAATGTACATAGAAACGATGAAAGAATTGACTTTTGCTATTTCCATGTATGAGAAAAATGGATTCTATCACCTAAGCAAACCAATAGGAAGTACAGGCCATACTGGTTGCGATGTTTGGATGACAAAAAATATCACATAACACATCCCATTTAATCGACTAGTAATTTTAAAAGATTTTCCTTTTCTTTTAGGGTTGTTTCGTAGCCAATTTCAAATATTTTATCTGCTTTTTTGGTATCGAACATTCCGAATTGATACAGTTCCGGTTCAATAAATGAGTCGCATAGATGAACTTTCGAATACACAGAATTGGCTATTGACATATGATAGCACCTTTCCAGTGTAGAAAATCGATTTAATCTCACATTCTCACCACTTATGTCATTCAATTTATTGACATGGAAACCAATTATTTTATCACAGATCGTAATCAACGGCTCTACAGGAAAATTATCCAATAAACCACCATCAACGTATTTTTTTGTTTCCAATTCCACAGGGCTAAATATTACAGGAACCGATGCCGATGCAATCAGCCGGGGTATTAAAATTCCTTTTGAAAAGAAAACAGATTTGTTATGAATAAAATCAGTTGCATTTACAAAAAATGGGATTTTTAATTCCTCAAAACTATTGTGAGGAATATGTTCGATCAATATTTTCTTTGCAAATTCTAACGATAAGAAACGTCTTCTTCTTAATAATAATGCGGTGAATCCAAAATTCAAATTCTTTTTTCCCACTTCAAAAATTTGATCAGGCGTTAAGCCCTGGGAATACAATGCGCCGACTAAGCCACCAGCACTTACACCTGAAATAGCGCAAATTTTTATACCAAACTCATCCAAAGCTTTTAGAAATCCCAGGTGGGCAAACCCTCTTGCACCGCCGCCACTTAATACAATACCGATATTATTCATTTGTGTGCATTTAGGAATTTGAATGAAGGTTGAAAGCTGAAAAACAAAAGGGAAAGTCAAAAGTCTGGTTCTTTAATTCTAAAGGCCAAATCTTTTAAAATATCCTTTCCTTTTTTTTTATTCCCAATAAATATATAGAATTTCGTTACTATTACTTCAAAATTTTTCAACTGCTATTGAAACTTATATCCCACTCCTTTCACTGTCGTAATAAATTCATCACCCAATTTCTGCCTAATTTTCCTGATGTGCACATCTATTGTACGGTCACCAACGATCACTTCTGTTCCCCAGACTTTTTGTAAAATCTCATTTCGAAGAAATACTTTACCAGGCTTGGAAGCCAGCAAGGCTAATAATTCAAACTCTTTACGGGCAAAAATTATTTCTTCTTTATTATTTCTGACAAGGTATTTTTCCCGGTCAATATATAACTCACCAACTTGCAGAATGTGGCTGGTCTCATTAGTAATCCTCCTAAAAAGCGCATTTACCCTGCTCACCAATACCTTAGGACTAATTGGTTTCGTAATATAATCATCTGCTCCTGATTCGAGTCCTTTGATCTCCGTATTTTCATCATTTATTGCGGTCAGGAAAATAATTAATGTTTGCCTGAACTCATCTTTTCCACGCAATAATTTGCATACTTCAATTCCTGTTTTGCCCGGCATCATCATATCAAGGATAATCAAATCAGGATTGTGAATTTTAGCCAGTTGCATTGCTTCATTCCCATTATGTGCGGCAATGATATTATAACCTTCTGATTGGAGATTGTAACTGATAATTTCAATGATATCCTGTTCATCATCCGCAATTAAAATCATCCTTTTGGTATTTTCTAAAATCATATTACAAACCTATTGTAAAAAATCCTGAAGAATGAAAACTTTACTTTCCAATAAATTATTGCGGTCTTATTTTGCTAGAAACTGCGGAATGAGATAATTACTAATAAAAAGGTTTAAAAAAAACTAAAATCAATTGGCCAATAATCTTCCTTTTACAATCGAAATAGCATTTTTATCAATCTTAAAATTAGGTTAATAACCATTTAGACAGAACGTTATTGCCTAAAAAATGAGGATAATGCCTGATGCAAAAAGTAACTTTGCAACTGTTGGAAACATTTTTACCTCTATGAACCACAGATTATGAGATATTATATACTTCTTTTATTGTCCATTGGTCTCCTGCCTATGTTCATTTCTGCGCAGGAGATTGTTGATATTCCCATTGCCCGGCAAGGGTTTCATGAAAAAATTCAATTTCAGCAAAACCGGGCTGATAAATCAGATGGTGAATTGGATGGAATGATAAAGATGGGAACAAATGAAGAAGTGAACCTGCAAATCACAGATGCGATTATCAGAAAAGTCAACCTGCTTCGCAATGAAATAGAAACTTCGGACAAATTAGCTACCAATAACGATAAAGTCCGGGCACTTCGCAGCCTGGAAATTATGATCAAAGAATATATTGCTGAAGTACGTTCACATCAAATGAAAGCCAGCATAGCACCGGCATTGGTTGATAACTTTACGGAATTGTTACATGCAGATCTGAATGGCGAATCCATCGCGCCAATCATAAAAAATACACCCTATTTAGTTGCCGCTCTCAATACGTCATTGTTTCCATTGAATGCAGGTTTTAAAGAAAGTGAGGTCATTGTTTATAAAAAATTCTGCATAGTTCACCCCGATCTTATTCTTTCCCGATTGGCTCCTTTTGTCGATGAACCATTTGCGGATTCTTTCGTCATAGAAGCTTACAAGAATTCTCCAAGTCAACTTTATTCCTATGCCCAATCGGTAAATAGCCCCCAGGGGAAACTAATTCATTCCATGGAGGATAATCGAATTAAAACGGTAGTGGCATTAAGCAGGCTACCTCGTGCATTATTTTATTTCCCTTTTCTTGATGACATCGCAAGTGGCAAACAAAAAATAGAAGAAATTGCAAAAGTAGCCGGTGACAATGTAAAACCGTATGACAGTGTAGGTTATTTTAAATTGCTGGTTAAAACGGCTATTGATTACCATGGCAGGCTTTTAAAAGGTGATACCCCTGTTGCTTTACTGGGTTCAAATGGTTTATTAGATATTCTGCAAAGGAAAGCTATAGAACATTTTGTGGAACCAATCAATCTTTTACATGAAAAACCCAACCCAATTCGGTTTCGGGCTATTGAACCTTTAAACGCCCAGGAGCTTTATTATATGATGGTAATGGGAGAAAATGATATTTATACATCCAGTTATAAATATAGTTTTGATAGAATGCTTCAGAAAATGGGTCCTGTACCACATGGAGATTCACTACTAATCTCTTTGAATTTTGACAAGTTTAAAAAATTCATAAAGATGGCAGCAGGATATGCAAAGTTGGATGAATTCCTGAAAACTATGCCCGCGAATGCCGATAAATTAATGCAGGCTTTTGTGGCAAAATTAGAAACCACCGGCACATTGGAAGATGCTGTAGATGTAGCCGATTCTTATGGCAGTGTAAGCCCGAAAGTGCAGTCTTCGATGTTGAAAAACGTGATTTGGAATGAGGAAAGATGTATTGCCGAGAACAATGAAAAAGGTAGAAAAATTTATGGCCTTTTAAAAACTATTTTTCTTTCCGCAGACCCTAAAAATGGTGTTGATCTTTCTAAAGACATCGGCATTCCACCGGTTTATACAGTGGCAAATAATTATTTAAGTGATGACAAGGGAAGAATAATTGAACAAGTATTTTTTTATGGAGATAGTGATGGCAAAACTTCTTATGCCAGTTACATGAGTTCTTTTCCACCAGGGCAATGGAGTATAACCAGGAAAAAAGAATGGGTAGAAATAAAATCATTGCGCGGAAAACCTATTTGGATATTTGCCAATCTTCCCTTAGATAATGAAACTGACAAGGATGCCGAAGCACAGAGCAATTTAGTGGATTATTTAAATGAGAACGATCTGAAACCTTCTGTAGTAATACATCGTGGCCATAGCTATCACCTTCCATATACAATAGAACAATTGCCTGAAAATGCAAAAATAATTATGCTGGGGTCTTGCGGAGGTTATCAGAATTTGAAAAATATTTTAAAATATGCTCCTGAAGCACACATCATTTCTACCAAACAAACCGGCACCATGAATGTAAACAAATCTATCATCGACGCGTTGGATAATACATTGAAAGGTGGAAAGGATATAGACTGGCGGCAAATGTGGTCCGGCCTTACAACTACATTCAGTCACGCATCAAAGGATGTTAGAGAAACATTCGAAGATTATATACCACCCCAAAAAAACCTGGGTGCTTTATTCATTAAGGCATACACAAAAATTGGCGGCGGGGAAGATTTGGAGTGAAAAGGTATCAGGTTGTGGGTATTAGGTATCAGCAAAAAAGTTAGTAGGTTAAAAAGGCCAAATTACAGGAGGCTTTCTCTTCAGCAGTTTGATTTAATTTCAGATTAAAGAAAATTTTCTACTTACTTTATTGCGTAAAGAAAGTAAGTTTTGCCATCTACATTTTCTTTCATCTCCATTCAATACAATACTGGTTTTATGGAATCGGATTTTAATATTAATTCCAAAAAAATAAATCCCGATTGGCTTAAATTTGCACAATGGCTGAAATTAAAAAGAGAAAGAAATTGTTGGATCTTAGTGTGCTTAGAAAAGTCTTTTCATTTGCAAAGCCATATAAAAAGAAGGTATATATTTCAGTAATTCTTTCTATTATTCTTGCCATCGTTTCTCCTTTGAGGCCTTACTTAATTCAATACACCGTAAATAATTTTATTGCAGACAAAAATACTTATTGGTTAATCCTTATCACGATCATTCAAATAGGAATGTTGCTGGTGGAAACAACGCTACGATTTTATTTCGGCTTCATTACTTCATGGTTAGGACAAACAGTAGTAAGGGATTTGAGGGTGACCGTCTATAAAAAAGTATTGAATCTGAATCTGTCAGAATTTGATAGAACACCTATTGGAACACTTACAACCCGTACCATCAATGATATTGAATCGGTGAATGATATTTTCTCTGATGGGCTTATTCCCATTATTTCGGATTTGCTATCTATCTTTTCAATTTTACTATTCATGTTTGGGGTAGATTGGAAATTATCACTGATCAGTTTGGCGCCGTTTCCAATCGTGATTATCGCCACTTATTTTTTCAAAGAAAGCGTAAATAAATCTTTTATCAAAGTACGAAATGCAGTCGCTGCACTCAACGCATTTGTACAGGAGCATCTCACAGGCATGAGTGTAGTACAGGCTTTTGCAGTAGAAAAAAAAGAGCTCGGTAAATTTAAGAAAATAAATAAAGAGCATCGCGATGCCAACATAAAAGCCATTTTCGCTTATTCAGTCTTTTTTCCATTAGTAGAAATAGTACTCGCATTTTCTATCGGTCTGCTGGTTTGGTGGGGTGGAAATTATGCATTTAGTGCCGGGGTGATAATTGCTTTTATTATGTACCTGAATTTATTGTTCCGGCCACTTAGGCAAATAGCCGATAAATTTAATGTCCTTCAAATGGGAATGGTAGCAAGTGAACGCGTTTTTAAATTACTCGATAATCCAAATACTACCCAAAATACAAAGAATGGAATTGATGCTATTCCAATGAATGGAAATATCGAATTTGATAGGGTTTGGTTTGCATATAATGATGCACAATTTGTTCTAAAAGATGTTTCTTTTAAAATAAACCAGGGCGAAACGCTTGCCATTGTCGGACACACAGGAAGTGGAAAAACTTCAATCATCAGTTTGATCAATCGTTTATATACTATTACAAAAGGACAAATAAAAATCGATGGTCATGATATCAATGATTTCGACATTGATTATTTGAGAAGCCGCATTGCTGTTGTGTTACAGGACGTTTTTCTATTCAGTGGGTCTGTTTTGGAAAATGTTACTTTGAGAAACGAAAATATTTCCAGGGAAGATGTTATTAATGCATCTAAGTTGATAGGAGTTCATGAATTTATTATGCAATTACCAGGAAATTATGATTATAATGTAATGGAAAGAGGGGCTACACTATCTCTTGGTCAGCGACAGTTATTATCTTTTCTACGGGCACTTTTATACGACCCATCTATCTTAATCCTTGACGAAGCGACTTCTTCTATTGACAGTGAAAGTGAAAGGTTGATCCAAAGAGCAATTGATAAATTAATTGTAGGAAGAACATCCATTGTGATTGCTCACCGTTTATCTACGATCCGCAAGGCAGATAAAATTATTGTCCTGGACAAGGGTGTCATTAAGGAAATGGGAACGCATAATCAATTGCTGGATGAAAAAGGGCATTATTACAATTTGCACAAGCTTCAGTTTGAGATGCAGGAAACGGCTGTTTTGAATGATGAACGATGAATGATGAATGAATCACGAATTACGAATTTCGAACAATTACAAATTGTAGGTTTTGACTTCTTAACTTACAACTTCGTAACTTCTTCCCAACCTACGACCTACAACCTATTACCTACAACCTGGTACCCTCACTTACTCCAAAACACTTGTTTCACATTCGTATTCTGCTGCAGCCTTGCTACCACATCTGCCAACTTTGAAGCATCTGATTCATCAAACTTTAGCTGGAGCACAAATTCATCACCGAATTTAGATAATGAAAAATCAGAAAATGAAGTTTCTTCCAGTTCTTCCAATGACTTCAAAATTTCCGAAGTATTTGCTTTTTCGTTAGTTATTATTTTTAACGTCTTTGGGCGGAAGCGTTGGACATATTTGTTTTCAAGAGGTTTTAATGCCCAGAGAATAATCAAAGCCAGTATGGTAGTAAAAATCGCTGCGACATACATTCCACCACCGGTGGCCAATCCTATACCGGCAACAGTCCATAAACCAGCTGCAGTAGTTAATCCCCTGATAGTACCTCCCTCTTTGGAAAACAATATTGTACCCGCTCCAATAAACCCAATGCCACTTACAACCTGTGCAGCGATTCTTGAAGGATCTAAATTCACATTCGGGGTGCCTAAAATATCTGCAAATCCAAATGAAGAAACCATCATGATCAATGCAGAACCGACACACACCATCATATGGGTGCGTAACCCGGCGGCCCAACTTTTCCGCTCTCTCTCAAGTCCGACAAATCCGCCAAAAAGTGCAGCCAATAATAATCTGCCCAATATTTCATACCACTCAAGCATAGCTAATTATTTACTTTTTGTTTCACAAAATAAGGTTCTACTACTTTAAAAAGAATTTGAACCTTTGAAGAAATATTGGATTTCATAAAATTGCTTAGAAATTCGAAAAGCAAAAAGCATTATTTCGTCTTATCCGGGTTTTGTTCCTGCGTTCTTTCAGGCCGCATCTGCGGAAAAAATAATACATCCTGGATTGAAACCTGGTTCGTCAAAAGCATTGCAAGTCTATCTATTCCAAATCCAATTCCACTGGTTGGCGGCATGCCATATTCAAGCGCACGTAAGAAATCATAATCAATAAACATAGCTTCCTCATCGCCGCGCTCCATTAGTTTAGCCTGGTCTTCGAAGCGCTCTCTTTGCTCTATGGGATCATTTAATTCCGTGTAAGCATTGGCCATCTCTTTACCATTAATAAATAATTCAAAACGCTCCACCAGTCCGGGTTTGCTGCGATGCTTTTTAGTAAGCGGACTCATCTCCACAGGATGGTCAATAATAAAGGTTGGCTGGATAAAATGATTCTCGCATTTTTCAGAAAATATTTCATCAATCAATTTACCCTTACCCATTGATTTATCTGCGTGTATACCTAACTGTAAGCACACCTCACGCAGGCCTTCTTCATCTTTTTCACTTACATCTATTCCTGTATATTCCTGTATAGCATCATGTATTGATATCCTTTTGTATGGAGCTTTCAGATCTATTTCTTTATCGCCACTCAATACTTTTGAAGTACCATTTACTGCTATGGCTGTTTTCTCCAATAATTGTTCTGTGATTTCCATCATCCATAAATAATCTTTATAAGCCACATAAAATTCAAGCACCGTAAATTCAGGATTGTGCGTACGATCCATTCCTTCATTCCTAAAATTTCTACTGAATTCATATACCCATGGAAATCCCCCGACAATCAATCTTTTCAAATACAGCTCATTCGCAATTCTCAAATAAAATGGAATATCCAAAGCATTATGATGTGTCGTGAAAGGCCGTGCAGCTGCGCCTCCCGGGATATTTTGCAATACAGGCGTATCTACTTCTAACCCTCCCCTTTCATTCAAAAACTCCCTGATCGCATTGATCATTTTTGTTCTTTTAATAAACGTTTCTTTTACGTGGGGATTCACGATAAGATCCGCATACCGTTGACGATACCTGAATTCTGCATCAGTAACTTCATCGAAAGTCTCTCCATCTTTTTCTTTTACAACAGGCAATGGCCGCAACGATTTTGTTAGAATAGTAAAAGAAGAAACATGCACGGAAGTTTCACCGGTTTTGGTGGTAAATACATATCCTTTTACACCAATAATATCACCAATGTCTAACAACTTTTTCCAAACTATATTGTACAAAGTTTTATCCTCATCCGGCGCAATATCATCCCTGCGGATATACAATTGAATTTTACCAGCCTCATCCTGCAATACAGCAAATGCAGCTTTACCCATATCGCGAATACTCAGTATTCTACCTGCCAGACATACATCTGCAAAATTTTCTTTATTCTCTTCTCCTTTATAATTGTCTTTAATAATCGCTGAATTAGTATTAACAGGAAAAAGCGCTGCAGGATAAGGATCAATTCCTAAATTAGTCAATTCAAGTAATTTTTCTCTCCTGATAATTTCCTGTTCTGATAAATGTTGATTACTCATAATCGGGCTGTAAATCGTATTTTTTTACAAAGATAGATGAATATGGTTTAGAGGTTTTGATACTTTATTTACAGGAAAATAAATTAATTCTTCCTGGAATAAAAGCATTGAAAATTAAAATTTACTGTTTGAAAAAAAACCAATATAATTTATTTTAAAATTTAATTTTCCATTGAATGTATAAATTTTTTGGGTTCATACGTGAGACTTTTATGAGATGGGTGGTGAGGTGTTTTTATAAAAAACAGGAAGTGATATTGAAAAGTATTTTCCGTTACAAACAGTCATACTAAATCCTGCCTGGTATGGCGAAATCTACCTAATAATCGGGAAAGTTTGATTTTCAAATATGATTCGTATGAGATTTGAATCCACCTCATTATTAAAATAAAAAAAATCCTGACCCGGATAAATGTATCCGGATCAGGATTGATAAGATTAGGAAAGTATGAGAATATTTATGGATTATTTGAACTACCTGACTCAGGTGCTTTTTCAATTAATTCCATAAACTGATCTAATTTAGGAGTAATGATAATCTCCGTACGCCTGTTTTTAGATTTGCCATCCGGCGTATCATTGCTGGCAATTGGGTTGTATTCACCACGTCCGCCCGCTGTAAGTCTTTTTGGATTTACTCCGTAATTATTTTGAAGTGCCTGCACTACAGATGATGCCCTGAGACCACTTAAATCCCAATTGTTGCGAATGTTAGGTTTTGCAATAGGCACATTGTCTGTATTGCCCTCTATCAGTACATCATAGTCCTTATAGTCTGTAATTATTTTAGCAATTTTTGATAAAGTACCACCCGCCATATCAGATATTTCATAGCTGCCGGATTTGTAAAGCATGTTATCAGAAAGAGAAATATACACCACTCCTTTCAACACCTTTACATCCACACCTTGCATTTCTTCCCTGCTCAATGATCGAGTTAGATTATTTGTAAGAACCATATTCAAAGAATCACTTTTGCTTTTTGAAGCGATCAATGCCTGGATATATTTATTAGAAGAATTGATCTCATCAACTAATTTTGAAATATTGGTGTTACCCTGGCCTGCCGAGGTAAGACACTTATCCAATGCTGATTGTAGCGATTTTAAATTGGCCTGTTCATTCCTGATACGATCCTCCAGTGATGAGATTCTTACATTTGCTTTGTCTAAATTGCTTTTGCATTGCTCACCCTCAACTGTAAGCTGGCTATTGGCCGTTTGAAGACTGTTATAACTTGCCTGGAGCGCATTAAACTTTTTTGTAGCTACACAACTGGTAAAAAGCATCATTGAAACTAATACACCTAATAAACTCACGGTAATTTTCATAATTAATTTTTTTAGTTGAAAAATATTTCATGAATAAACAAAATTAAGGCCAAGGTAATTTCAATTTTATTGTTCAATTTACTGGCGTTCTATTTTATTTTCAAGAATTATTCAATTATAAGTTATTTAAACTTAATTTTTATTAAATCTTTCTGACAAAAATTATTGGCTGAAGAAATACTTTACCAAATAAATAATAAACCAGCATGATTTGAAAAAAATCAGACTTATTAAATCAAAACTCATCTTATTTAAATGTAAAATAAATTCTCTGGTTGGTTGCCGAAATATCCTCACAGGAAAATTTTTTCTAACTGTATCTTATATTAGAAAGCCACTATCTTCAATTCATAATTGAAACAGGAAAAATTGATTAAAGTTGTTTGACTTGGTACCAGAATAAAAAGCACCTATCTATTCTTAATCGTCATCAAAATAACTTTAATTGTACATTTTTTGGAGATTCCTTTGGTTTTTTCGCATCGCCAAAAACAGTTCTGCCAGCGAATTTCCAGGATTCATCTCTCTCCTTTTGAATAAGCGCATCAAAATTTTCATTTGGTATAAAATCCTTTTCAGCTTTTGCAGAAATTTCATGTAATTTTTTAATCGCAGCCGCTTTATCTGTAATGCCTAATTTTGATTTCTCCACTGCATTTTTTAATACAGAAATAGTTTCATCATACACTTTTAATGGCACAGGAAAAGGATGGCCATCTTTGCCACCATGCGCAAAAGAAAACCTTGCAGGATCCTGGAAACGCACCGGGCTTCCATGAATCACTTCACTTACCAATGCCAATGACTGAAGCGTTCGCGGCCCAACTCCATGCAATAAAATCAACTCCTCAAAATCTTTGGGTTGTTGCTCGTGAGCCAGCCACAATATACTTCCTAACCTTTTCATGTTTACATCTGCAGCAGTGACTTCGTGATGTAAAGGCATTTTTAAATGCTGAAATTCACTGATTGTTTTTTCTGGATTTTCTATGCTGATATTTAAAATTCCTTGTCTTGAAACAGCAGCTTCTACAGCTGTCAGGTTTAAAATTACACCCTGGTTTATTCCGCAAATACCTGTATGAGGCGCTTCCACAAAGGATTGCAGGTTTTCAGAATGCCAATGATACCTACGTGCCGTTTTATCATCAGCACGCATTCCTTGCTGAATTACCGTCCATTCACCTGTGTCGCTTACAATAAAATTATGTGTGTACAATTGATATCCATCCTGGATCACCGTATTATCTACTTTTGCACTAAGCTTACTGCATCGCACTAATTCATTCCCATTAACTCCCGTAATTTCAGCAATTTTCAATAATTCGTCCGGAGTTTGTTTTGAATATTTTCCCTTACCGCCGCAAATGTAAATTCCTAACTCCCTGGAATGTGGATTGATGGCTCTTTTCAGGGCGCCCATCACAGAAGTGGTAATCCCTGATGAATGCCAATCCATTCCCATTACTGCGCCCATACTTTGAAACCAAAATGGATCAGATAAGCGACGTAAAACCTCCTCTTTTCCGTATTCAGTAATAATGGATTCTGTAATTAGCAGTCCCAGGTTGGCCATTCTTTCCGTGAGCCATTTAGGCACAGATCCATAGTGTAATGGCAGGTCAGCATATCCTGTTCGTTTCATGGAATTAATGTAAGAAAGTATGAGTGAAAATTTTCATTAAAAAAATCTACTCGGTATCATACGCCCATCTCACCAAAGTAGCGCCCCATGTGAATCCGCCGCCAAAAGCAGCCAGCACTATAAGGTCATCTTTTTTCAATTTCTTTTCCCATTCCCAAAGACACAAGGGGATGGTGGCTGAAGTAGTATTGCCATATCGTTGGATATTCAGCATAACCTTATCCATGCTCAATCCCATGCGGTTTGCTGTAGCATCAATAATTCTTTTATTTGCCTGGTGTGGTACAAGCCAGGCGATATCATCGCCACTTAAATTATTTCTTTCCAATAATTCGTAGGAAACATCGGCCATTCCCTTCACAGCAAATTTAAAAACTGCGGGGCCTTCCTGGAAAATATAATGTTCTTTCGCCATCACTGTTTCAACAGATGCAGGCTTTGCTGAACCGCCGGCTACCATTTTCAGGTATTCTTTTCCTATGCCATCTGTTTTCAATAAACTATCCTGGATGCCATATCCTTCTTCATTCGGTTCCAGTAAAATTGCGCCGGCAGCATCTCCGAAAAGCACACAAGTTGTACGATCACTATAATCAACTATTCCACTCATTTTATCAGTGCCTACAACAACCACTTTTTTATATCGCCCGCTTTCAATAAAAGCCGCACCAGTAGTAACGCCGAATAAAAATCCGGAACATGCCGCGGAGAGGTCAAAACCAAAAGCGTTCTTGGCGCCTATTTCGTATGCAATAATATTTGCCGTAGCAGGGAAAGTCATATCAGGCGTAACTGTGCAGCAAATAATACATTCTATTTCAATCGGATCGATTCCCCTTTTCTTGCAGAGCTCCAGCACGGCAGGCACAGCCATTTTAGAAACACCCATATTTTCTCCTTTAAGAATTCTTCGTTCTTCTACACCTGTGCGGGTTTTTATCCACTCATCAGAAGTATCCACCATTGTTTCCAGGATGGCATTCGTTAACTTATATTCAGGTAAAAATGCACCCACGGCGGTGATAGCTGCAGAAATTTTTTGACTCATGTTTAGCTTAGATATTTGATTATGAATGATGTAAATCTAAAGTACAAATATAAATACATAATTTTTTGTAGGGGAAGTATTGAATTTTTTATGACTGAGGTTTTCTCTTGTGGGCTTACATTAATTTTCAAGAAGAGATATTTTCGATGAAATTTTTTATTTAAATATTTATCAAATTTTCAAACTGTTGTTGGTGAAGATTTGCACAAAATCCTGCTTACAACACATAGCATCGGTGGAATAATATTTTTACAAAAAAGTCACAATTTTAATTTCCCACTGTCTCCATTTATTTTTCAATATAAATAAATCTTATTTTTAACCACCATTACAAGACAAATTCCTTCTCTAAAAAATATATAAAACTGCTGATTAAATAAAATTTTACCCGATGAATAAACTGGTTATAAATGGTCTTTCCAAAACTTACCCTAACGGAGTAAAAGCATTAAACAATATAAATATTGAAATTGAAAATGGATTATTCGGTTTGCTCGGGCCGAATGGTGCAGGAAAATCTTCCCTCATGCGTACGCTGGCTACATTGCAGGAAGCAGATAGTGGAACGGCTTTTCTAAATGATATCAATATTTTTAAGCAACCTGGAGAGTTGAGAAAAACACTGGGTTATTTACCCCAGGAATTTGGTGTTTACCCGCGTATAACTGCCGAACAATTAATGGATCATCTCGCCATATTAAAAGGTATTACCAATTCAAAAGAAAGAAGTGACCTGGTGAAATATTTACTGGATAAAGTAAACCTCTATTCTGTCAGAAAAAAAAGCGTGAAAGGATTTTCCGGTGGAATGAAACAAAGGATAGGGATCGCTCAGGCATTGATTGGAAATCCAAAATTAATTATAGTAGATGAGCCCACAGCAGGTTTAGATCCCGGCGAAAGAAACCGCTTTCATAATTTATTGGCCAATGTGAGTGAAGAAGTTATTGTGATCTTATCGACCCATATTGTAGATGATGTAAGAGAATTGTGTACGCAGATGGCCATCATGAATCTTGGCGAAATTGTGTACCATGGTTCACCGCAAAATGCCATGAATGAACTGGATGGAAAAGTTTACCAAAAGATGATCTCCCGTGAAGAGCTAGCAGCGTATGCCGGGCAATTTGCCATCATTTCCAATAAAATGGTTGGCGGAAAACCTATGATCCATATTTTAAGCGAAACCCAACCCGGTGAAGGATTTCAGACTGTAGAACCCAACCTGGAAGATGTTTTCTTTTCAAAAATAAATACCACGCACCAGTTGGTATAAACTAATAAAGCTTTTGTATGTTTAAAACTTTTTTTCTATCTGAATTGAGATATGTTCTTAAGCAGCCATCTATATATATATTCCTGGGCATTATTACTTTATTGGTATTTGGTGCGGCTGCAAGTGACAATGTGATCATCGGTGGCACGGTAGGAAATGTGTACAGAAATGCACCAAGTGTAATTACAACCTATACACTTATCCTTTCCATTTTTGGATTATTGATCGCCGCTGCGTTTTATAACAATGCCGCCCTAAGGGATTACAATAATGACTTTAATGAAATTTTATTTACTGCGCCAATTAGTAAGGCCGGATATTTTTTCGGAAGATTTACCGGCGCCTTAATACTATCTACCATTCCAATGCTCGGCGTTTTTTTGGGCATTTATCTCGCTTCTATTCTTGCACCGACATTTGGTTGGATAGAGGCTGACCGGTATGGGAAATTTTTTCTGAAAACTTTTATAAATAATTATTTCCTGTTCATTTTACCCAATATGTTTTTTGCGGGAACCATCATATTTGCCATGGCCAATAAATGGAAGAGCAGCGTAGTTTCCTTTGTGGGTGCACTTCTTATCATTATGGCCTACATTGTTGCGGGCACTTTAATGTCGGACATGGAAAATGAAAAGATGGCAGCGCTGAGTGATACATTTGGTATCAGGTCTTATGCCATTTATTCAAAATATTATACAACTATTGAGAAAAATACGCTTAGCCCCGGTTTTAATGGTTTGATTTTGTGGAACAGGCTTATTTGGATTGGTACCGGCTTTATTATTCTTTTGATTTCCTATTTTAATTTTTCTTTTAAGGAAAAGATTAAAAAAGTAAAAAAGGTAAAGGCTGTGAATGAAATAAAACCAGTCAGTTTTTCTTTGCCGTCATTTCATCCGGCATTTACCAAAAGGACTGAATGGATACAATTTAAAAGTTTCTTCCTGATTAATTTCAGGAGCATTTTAAAAAGTGTCACATTTAAAATTATTTTCCTTTTTAGTGCCATCATACTTTTCTCCAATTTCATAGGAGGATTTGCCTATTTTGGATTGAAAACCTACCCTGTTACTTATCACATGGTAGATATTATCAACAGTTCGTCGAGCATTTTCGTAGTTATTATCCTGGTATTTTTTAGTGGTGAATTGGTCTGGCGTGATCGTGAAATCCGCATCAATGAAGTGATAGATGCCACGCCACATACATCTTTCCTTCCATTGGCAGCCAAAGCAATTTCTCTGGTAGCAGCTGCTTCATTGATCTATATCTTTTCTATTTTATGTGGGATCGTATACCAATTATTTAATGGGTTTACACGCATAGAATTAGATGTATATTTTCTTGAATTTCTCTATTCCAATCTTCCTAATTTCATTGTACTGAGTGGTGTACTGATCTTTATCCAGGTATTGCTCAACAACAAATACCTCGGATATTTTGTCTCTATCATTCTACTATTTGTCTTTCAACTCATCCTTTCTATTTTTTATATTCAAAGCAATATGCTTATGATTGGAGAAGGGCCTTCTATTGAATATTCTGACATGAATGCCTTCGGTCCGGGCCTTACAGGCGCATTATGGTTTAATCTTTACTGGCTGCTTTTTGCCGGCATTTGTCTTTTATTGGCCAGTGCGTTATGGAACCGCGGGATGTTGAGTTCACTGAAAGAAAAAATCAGGAAAAGCAAGAAACAATTACCCCGAAATTATCGTCCCATCCTTATTGCTGTTTCAATACTATGGCTCCTGACAGCTGGGTTTGTATACTATAACACGCAAGTGTTGAATACATATAAATCCAGCAAGCAATTAGATGAAGAGGCCGTTAAATACGAAAAGAATTACAAGAAATATGAAAATGCATTGCTTCCTAAAATCACAGATGCAAAATATTTTGTGGATATTTTTCCTGAAAAAAGAAATGTAGAAGTAAGGGCAAAAATTCAATTAACCAACAAGGAAATTTTACCGATTGATTCCATTCATTTCATTGTAAATGACAAGTGGACAACCAAGATTATTATCCCCGGATCACGACTTGTATTCACAAATAAAAATATTGGCTACCTCATTTATGCTTTGGATAAACCAATGCAACCAGGGGAAATAATTAATGCAGAAATACAAACTTCTTTTCATTCAAAAGGATTTGAAAATTCTGCCGGAAATACAAACATTGTTGAGAATGGCACTTTTTTGAACAATGCTGAAATTTTACCTTCCATCGGATACAATTCAGACCTGGAATTAAGTGATAAAAATAAGCGGAAGAAATACGGATTAGGCATAAAGGAGAGAATGCCTGCATTGGAAGAAAATTGCACCACCAGCTGCACTAAAAATTATATTACAGGAGGCCTTTCAGATTATATAAATGTAGAAACAATTATTTCTACTTCGGGCGACCAAATAGCGGTTGCACCAGGATCTCTTGTAAAAAAATGGGTCCAAAACGGCAGAAATTATTATCACTATAAATTAGACCATCCATCACTCAATTTTTATTCATTTATTTCTGCCCGGTTTGAGGTGGCAAAAAGAAAATGGAAGGATGTAGACATAGAAGTTTATTACGATAAAAAAAACAAAGTAAATGTCAACAGGATGCTGGATGCTGTGCAGCATTCATTGGAATATTACACCACGAACTTTGGCCCTTATTACCACAAACAATGCAGGATAATTGAATTTCCGCGATATGCCAGTTTTGCCCAGGCATTTCCCGGAACAATGCCCTATTCCGAAGCAATCGGCTTTATCATTAATCTAGAAAATGAAAATGACAATAATATTGTAGACGCTGTGATTGCGCATGAAATGGCGCACCAGTGGTGGGCTCACCAGGTTATAGGCGCGAATATGCAAGGAGCAACAATGCTCAGCGAAAGTTTTGCAGAATATTCCTCATTGATGACCATGAAAAGCCTGAGCAAAGACCCAATGAAAATGAGGCAATTCCTGAAATATGACTACGACAGGTATTTGCGCGGAAGAAGTACGGAAGAAGATAAAGAATTGCCTTTGTATAAAGTAGAAAATCAAACATATATTCATTATGGCAAAGGAAGTGTGATCATGTATGCCATGCAGGATTATATTGGCGAAGATAAAATGAATGCAGCCTTACGTAATTTTCTCGAAGGATACCGCTACAAAACACCTTACCCAACTTCCCTTGATTTTTTAAAATACCTGGAACCACAGATGCCGGATTCATTGAAATACCTGGTAACAGATTGGTTTAAAGAAATTACGTTATATGATAACCGGATGAAAGATGCCACTTATGAAAAATTAAAAGACGGTAAATATTTGATCAATCTAACAATCAGCTCGGAAAAAATAAAAGCCGATACAATAGGAAATGAAACCAGGGTTTCCACGAATGACTGGATCGATATCGGGTTATTTGCGGATGCGGATGAAAAAAAATTAATATTTCAGAAAAGAGTGAAAGTAGACAAACCACAAATGTCTTTTCAGTTCGAAGTAAATTCTCTTCCCGCAAAGGCAGCCATTGACCCAAGAATGCTTTTAATAGACAGGGTATTTGAAGATAACAGCAAAACTGTAACCCTGAAAGAAAAAAAATAATTACATGTTGATCAGGATACATTTGATCACTGAACGGTGCTTATTTAATAAAATATTGTCGGGTACCGTGCCATGAAAGGGTCCATAACAATAACATCCACTTATTTATATTAATAAATCAACTTCTTAAGACTGGTTCTGGAGAATGCAATACTTTTATAACATTAAACTCCAGGTGGATTAAATCTTCGTATATGCTTCTATAATACTTATGAATAAAAAGGAGACCTTTTTGGAATAGTAATTAATCCTTTTGATTAACTTGAATTTCTTATTTTTGGCATCTTTTTAAGTCCTCAACTATGATTGCTTACTTATCCGGTAAATACACCTATAAATCGCCTGCGGCTGTATACGTAGATGTAAACGGCGTGGGCTATGAAGTAAATATTAGTCTGAATACCTATTCACAAATTCAGAATCTTGAGGAAGGTAAATTGTATACCTACCTGCAAGTGAAAGAAGATGCGCATACTTTATTTGGTTTTTTTGATGCAATAGAAAAAGAAATGTTTATATTGCTTATCAGTGTTTCAGGCGTGGGAGCAGGTACAGCCAGGATGATGCTTTCAGGAATGAAACCTACCGAGATTACGAATGCTATTGTGACCAATAATGCCAGGTTGTTAGAAAGCATAAAAGGAATAGGACGAAAGACTGCAGAGAGATTGGTACTCGAATTAAGGGATAAAGTTGCAAAGCTTTCCAACTCTGTACCAGGTATTCAATTTGCCGGGAATACAGTAGAGCAGGATGCTTTGAATGCGTTGATTTCATTAGGTATTTCAAAACCGGTTGGAGAAATGGCCATAAAGAAAATAAAATCTACCGACCCTTCTATAAATGACCTTGAAGTATTAATTAAAAAAGCACTAAAAGCTATTTGATCTAAAAATCTACTTTAATTCAGTTGCCGAATGCTTTTCAAAAGAACTATTACCCCGTTTGGGATAATAAGAACATATTGTCTGTTACTCATCATGTTGTTTGCAGCATCCGGCAATTCTTTTGCGCAGGATACATCTAAAGTTTCCAATGATTCTTTGCCTTTTCCTATTCATGATCGCCGGGGAGATTTTCTATCCTCCAATACGTCTACTTTTGATTTTGCCAAGCCTTCCAATTTTACAGATTCTGTCGTTTACGAACCAGCAACCCAAACTTATATTGTTTACGAAAAAGTAGGTAGTCGATATTACAGAACGCCCACTTTTTATACTGCAGATGAATTCAGGGCTATGGAAGCCCGCAAAGCGGAAGCGGAGTATTTCAAAAAGCGAGCAAATACTTTGAGCATTCTAAACCGCGGAAGAATAAAACCCAAATTAAATGTGTATGACAATCTTTTCAACCGTTTATTTGGGAATGGGAAAGTAGAAATACAACCTCAGGGAAATGTAGATATTACTGCAGGTTACCAGGGGCAAAATGTAAAAAATCCAACCATACCTGAAAGAGCCAGGAAGAATGGTGGCTTTGACTTTAATATGGATGCGCAATTAAATGTGAATGCCAACATCGGTGATAAATTGAAATTCCCTATCAGCTACAATACGCTGGCAAATTTTGATTTTGCGAACCAGTTAAAATTAGACTACACTGGCACAGAAGACGAAATTTTAAAAAGATTTGAGGCAGGTAATGTGTCCTTTCCATCACGGGGAACATTTATCCCGGGTGCACAATCTTTATTTGGTATAAAAGCACAATTACAATTTGGAAAATTATTTGTTACCGGTGTGATGGCCAGCCAGAAATCTCAAAGACAAAGTGTAGATCTGCAGGGGGGAACTGCGGCGCAGAAATTTGAATTCAAGGCAGATGATTATGAAGAAAACCGTCACTTTTTATTGTCCCAATATTTTAAGGATAATTACAATAAAGTAATGAGCAATTTGCCGGCAGTTACCACTCCTGTGCAAATATTACGGATGGAAGTTTGGGTTACGAATAAAACAGGCGCTACCCGGGATGCCAGGGAAATTGTTGGATTAATGGATCTTGCAGAAGCAAAACCATTTCACAATTTTATTGCTACAGGAACTCTTCCGGATAATAATACCAATAACGAATACAGTAGTATTATCAGTAATCCAAATAGCAGGAAAGCAGCACTGATAACAACGATATTAACCGGCCTGGGATTGAATCCTGTGCAGGATTTTGAAAAAACTTTTGCGCGCAAATTAGATTCTACACAATACATTTATAATCCAAAGGTTGGTTTTATTTCTTTAAGCCAACCACTGCAACCTGATGAAGTATTGGGGGTGGCATTTCAATATTCTTATAATGGCAGAATATTACAAGTAGGGGAATTTTCCCAGGATGTACCACCAGATTCCACTACAGCCAATCAAAATGTACTGTTCTTAAAATTGCTGAAAGCGACTTCTCAACGACCTAATCTTCCTATTTGGAATTTAATGCTGAAGAATGTATACAGCGTGGGTTTCGGCGCACTCGATAGAACAGATTTTAGTTTGAATGTATTATATGAACAACCGGGATTGGGCGCAAAAAGATACCTTCCTTTTGGTGATCTCAACAAGGGAACACCGATATTAACGCTTGTAAATTTAGACAGGCTCAATAATCAAAATGATCCTCAGCCGGATGGTGTATTTGATTTTGTTGAAGGATATACTGTACTGTCACAATACAGCAGGGTGATTTTTCCTTTGTTACAACCTTTTGGAAGAGACATAGCAGCCAAAGTATTCAGCAATCCGGCAATTGGTGCTGATAGTTTGTATTATCCATTGTACGATTCTATAAAAGTGACGGCAAAAGAACAATTTCCGAACTTAGACAGATTTATTTTAAAAGGCTCAGCAAAAACGTCCTCTACGTCCGATATAAGCATCGGTTACAATATTCCACCGGGCTCAGTGACTGTAACTGCAGGTGGGCAACTATTACATGAAAATATTGACTATACGATCAACTATGATCTGGGTACTATCAAAGTAATAAACCAGGCAATTATTAATTCAGCTATACCTGTACAGGTAAATTTTGAGAACAATGCCTCATTTGGATTGCAGGAAAAAAGCTATCTCGCGCTAAGATTGGATTACCTGGCAAAAAATACTGCCAAGGAACAATTGTCCTTCGGAGCAACGTATGTCAGACTGAGTGAAAGACCTTTCTTTACCAAAGTTGATTATGGTGAAGACCCGATCAGGAATGCCATGTACGGATTGGATGGAAGCTATCGAAGAGATGTACCGCGATTGACAAAACTATTGAACCACCTTCCCTTTTATTACAGCACTGCACCTTCCACGATTAATGCATATGCAGAAGCAGCCTTTTTAAAACCCGGTCATGCACCTCAAATAGGAAAAGGAAAAAATGGTGTTATCTATATTGACGATTTTGAAGGTAGCAAAAGTGATATTGATCTTCGTTTTCCTCCGGTAAGCTGGATCCTGGCTTCCACACCTTTAAATGCAACTGATGATGATGGAAAAATATTGTTTCCCGAAGCCGCTGATAACAATAGTTTGGATTATGGTAAAAATCGTTCAAGCCTTTCCTGGTACCAGATAGAGCCTACTTTGCAGGACCCTAAAAACATAAATAACCCGTTAAGAGGTAATAAAGATGCCCTTTCTGATCCTCGTGTGAGGGCGATTTCCCAAACAGAAATATTTCCCCAAAGAACGACTGATTTCGGACAAAATCAGCTCACCACTTTTGACCTTTCATTCTATCCAAAAGACCGTGGCCCTTACAATTTTGAAGCATCTACCGCCAAAGTAAATGCCGCCGGTAAGTTTACAGATCCTAAAAGTAAATGGGGTGGATTAATGAGAAGCCTTGATCAAACCGATTTCGAAACTGCCAATATTGAATACATGGAAATGTGGATCCAGGATCCATTCGTTTTAAACCCCAATAGTGCCGGCGGAAAATTCTATTTAAATCTTGGAAATATTTCTGAAGATGTACTGAAAGATTCCAGGCGTTTTTATGAAAATGGGTTGCCTACGCCAAATCTTCCCGCACAGGTAGATACTTCCATTTGGGGAGTAGTGCCGCGTAATCCAACACAGGTTACCAATGCATTCAGCAATGACCCCAGGGATCGCCCCTACCAGGATGTTGGTTTTGATGGCTTGACAGATAGTGCTGAAGTAGTTTTCAGAAGAAATGATTATTTGAATGTTTTAGCCGCCAATTTTGGTGCAAACTCACGCGTTTACCTGGATGCTTTGGCTGATCCTTCCAATGATAATTATCAATATTACAGGGGAGCAGACCTGGATTCAAAAAATGCAGGTATACTTGAACGATATAAGAGATACAGCAATACCCAGGGGAACTCTCCCATCGCCGATAATAATTCTCAATTCTCCTCAGCAGCCACATTGTATCCTGACCAGGAGGATATGAACAGGGATAATACACTAAACGAGACGGAAGAATATTTCCAATATTCGGTGAACCTTAAACCACCAACGGCGCCTGAAATGACGATTGGTCAAAACTATATTGTAGATAAAAAACAGGTTACGGTAAAATTGGTAAATGGGAATGTAAGAACGGAAACCTGGTACCAATTGCGTATTCCAATTGATTCGTACAACAAAAAAGTGGGTAATATCCCGGATTTTAAATCTATTCGTTTTATACGGATGTTTTTAACCGGCTTTGATGATAGCGTAACTGTTCGGTTTGGGAAATTAGATCTTGTAAGAAATACATGGCGAAAATTTGCGTATAAATTAGATACCACAGGTAATTATAATAAAACGATTGTAGATGATTTCAATGTAGGCGCAGTCAACATAGAGGAAAATGACAAAAGAATTCCTTTACCCTATAGAACACCACGTGATATTGAAAGAGTACAAACGTTGAGCAACAATGGTGTAAATCTCCTGCAAAATGAGCAATCACTTACATTGCAATTTGCCAATTTGGCCAAGAAAGATGGTAAGGCCGTTTTCCAGACTTTTGGAAACAGAGACCTTCGTCAATTCAAAAAATTGGAAATGTACATTCATGCTGAAAAAGGCACTGGTACTACATTGTACAACAATGATCTGACTGCTGTTGTGAGAATGGGCAGTGATTTTGTAAATAATTATTATGAAATAAGAATACCCCTGCATTTAACGCCGCTCGATCTGGGCCTGGATCCTAATAGTGATGCCTACAATGATACCTTGTGGATAAAAGGTAATAATCTCGACCTTGACCTAAGCGCTCTCACCACTATCAAGACAGCGAGAAATTTATCCAACATGCCCATGAATAAAATCTATTCGCAGGCACAGGATAACGGCCAGGTGTATTCGATAATGGGAAACCCGAATCTCGGGGAAGTTCAAGGAATTTTGATGGGCGTAGAGAACACTAATTCTGTGGCTGCCACCGGTGAACTTTGGTTTAATGAATTGCGTCTTTCTTCTTTAGATGAAAAAGGTGGCTGGGCTTCGCTGGCAAGAGTGGATGCAAGTCTCGCGGATTTAGGTACAATATCTTTATCTGCCAATACACATAGTAATGGATTTGGCTCCCTTGAACAAAGAGTAAACGACAGATTCAAGGATAATTTTGCACAATTTGACGCTACTGCCACCCTGGAATTGGGTAAATTATTACCAAAAAGTGCCGCACTATCTATCCCCTTCTTTGCAAGTATATCTCAAATGGTCAGCACCCCTGAGTATGATCCTTTTGATAAGGATCTGAAATTGAGAGACAAAATAAAGAACGCGCCTACTGCCAATATGAAAGATTCGATAAGAAGAAATGCAGTGGATTTTGCTTCTATTAAAACGGTAAGTTTTACCAATGTGCATAAAAACAGGGTAGGAAATAAAAAACCCCAATTATGGGATATCGAGAATGTAGATGTAAGCTATACCTATACTAAAACTGAAGCACACAATCCATTGATCGCCTATAATAATGTGACGAAACAAAGAGGTGGCCTTGGTTACAATTATGCGCCCAAACCATTATTCATTCAGCCTTTTAAGAAAATGTTTACCAAAACAAAATCCCATTGGTTTGATTTGGTAAAAGATTTTAATTTTAATCCGGTACCAACACAGCTGACCTTCCGGGCAGATGTATACAGGCAATTTGGTGTAATAAAACCAAGGAGCATCGGTGGTGATTTATATGAAACACCGGAAACTTATGACAAGTATTTTACCTTTGACAGGAGTTACATTTTAAGGTGGCAATTGACAAAATCGTTCAACTTAGATTATTCTGCATTGAATAATGCCCGTATTGACGAGCCATTTGGAAGGATAAATACGCCACAAAAAAAAGATACCATCTCAACAAACTTCTTTGCAGGTGGTAGAAATACTGTATTCTCACAAAGCATCAATTTATCCTATACAACACCGTTAAGCAAATTCCCCTTGACAGACTGGACTACCTTACGGTTACTGTACAATGCGAATTACCGTTGGATCGGTGCTTCACGTCTTGCTGTAAACCTGGGCAATTTCCTGGAAAATGGCCAGCAGGAAGAAGCACAACTGCAAATGGATTTCATAAAATTATATTCGAAATCAAAATGGCTACGGGCAATTGATCAGCCCCGTCAGCCAAGACAACCTGCATCCAAGGCCGACTCGCTTGGAAATAAACAAAATGCTCCTAAAGTAACTGCGGCTAAAAATGCCAATGCTTTACCAGAAATCAATGGTGTCGTACGTGCGTTTGGCAAATTGCTCACCAGTATAAAATCTGTGAACGCAACTTTCTCCCAAAATGCAAATACAAGGTTGCCGGGATATACCGACAGCACACAAATATTAGGACAGAATTTCAATAGTATGGCGCCGGGTTTTGATTTCATTCTAGGAAGACAACCGGATGCTGCCTGGCTCAATCGCGCTGCAGCAAAGGGTTTGATTACCAAAGACAGCTTATTTAATGATTTATTCGTTCAAAATTTTGATCAGCATATTGCTGCTTCAGCGCAATTAGAACCATTTAAAGATTTCACCATAGATATTAATATTGATAAGACCTTTCAGAAGAATTATTCCGAAACTTTTAAAGACACTACCGGCACGGGAGACCATTTTGGGCATTTAAGTCCTTATATAAATGGAGGATTCAACGTTAGCTATATTTCTTTTAGTACCTTATTTGAAAAATATGATCCGAACAGGGTTTCAGCAACATTCCTCAAATTCCAGGATTACAGGCAAATATTATCACAAAGGCTTGGTCAGCTAAATGAATACAATAAACTTAAGGGAAATCCTGTCGGAGATGACGGTTATGCCTTAGGTTATGGTAAATATGCAGTAGATGTATTAGTACCTGCATTTATTGCAGCATACACCGGTCAGGATCCCACTAAGATCGGCTTGATCAATCAACAGAATGCCAATATAAAATCCAATCCTTTCCGCAGCATTATACCGAAACCCAATTGGCGCATAGCTTACAATGGCCTGAGCAGAATACCGGGACTCGATAAAATATTCACTAATTTCTCTTTGACGCATGCTTATACAGGAAGCGTGGGAATGAATAGTTTCACTTCAGCATTGCTTTACCAGGATATTTCTCAATATAATTATCCATCGTTTATAGATACTGTCTCCAAGAATTATATTCCATTTTTCCTTGTTCCAAACATTACCATTCAGGAACAGTTTGCACCATTAATTGGAATAGATATGTCATTCACAAACCAGGTAAATCTCAAATTTGATTTCATCAAACAACGGCAGTTAAGTCTTAGTTTGATTGATTATCAATTGAGCGAGGTACGTTCTACAGAATATACCTTTGGTGGAGGATTTCGCAAACGTGGTTTGAAACTTCCATTCAAACTTCCTTTCACAAAGAAGGACACTAAAAAGCTGGATAATGAAATTAAATTCCAATTGGATTTTCGCGTAAGAGATAATGTAACTTCCAATAGCAGGCTCGATCAGAATAGTTCCTTTGCTACAAACGGAAGCAGGGAAATATCGATTAATCCAACCATTGATTATTACCTGAGTAATCGGGTAAATATTAAATTTTATTTTGACCAGCGCCGGGTAAATCCTTACATTTCATCTTCTCCGCCAAGTGTGGATACGAGGGCGGGCGTACAGGTGAGAATTTCTTTGGCACCGACGAGCAAGTAAACTCTCTACACTTAAACTCGTTACAAAATTTATAAGTTAACCAGTTAATAGAATCTATTTTGGTGGCCATTTTGTAAACGATACCAATAAATGGGAATGTTACCAGATTTTGATGGTATCCGACACTCCTAAGATAAAGGGCTGAAAGCATCTGCCAGATAGGATTTCAAAAATCCTAATATTTATATCCAACAATTATTTTGCTAAATCTAGCATCAAAATTCTGGTTTGGTCAATTGAGTTAACATGCATCAGCTAATCAAATTGCGCTTAGCAACTTGAATGTGGTGATAGATTTTCTTACCTATTCCAGATATCTATTGATGATCTTTTATCCTATCTCTTTGTTAGGTATAATCATTTCAACCTAAGATTCACTTCAGCAAAGACTAATCATTCGAAGGGGTTTCTTTCGTCATTGTTATATATTAGTCTTAAATTATTAAGAATCGGACTTAAATTCAAGAGATACTGATTTTCACAACAAATGAAACAAAAAATGCCCGGATAATTGTAAATAACAAGTATCCGGACATTGAAATAAGATTATTACCTTATCAAATTTGTAAGCCTAAGGGGTAAATATATTTGAAACTTTCTAAGCAAATCTTTTAAGAAGATCATGAATGAACAAATTCAAAATAAAATAACCCTTCAATTATTTTTGTACAACCTGGCCTCTCAAAGATTCTACAATTTTTCCTACACTAATAAGTGCCGGATTTGTCGCAGGAACACCAGCCTTAGCAGCACCTGCAAAAAGGTCCTTTTCAAATGCATCCATATCTGCATTAGAAGCTTTGCCATTCATACGTGGATTCTTAGCTGGATCGTGAGTAGCTACCATGTCCATGCCAGTATATTTGTAATTAGTAGCACCAGTACCTACAGCAACAAAATCAGTAAGATTTTTGCTAAGTTCCTGGAAACCGCTCAAATTTCCCATTCCAATTTCACCCAACAATGTAGTGAAATGACCATTAATTGAATTGTCAGCGGCAATTACAAAAATGGTACTGTCAATGATATTCCGGATTAGTAATCTTCCGGCTTCAATTTTTCCACCTAACGCATTTGGATCTGCAACCAAAGCGGTTCCACCAAGGGAATCGTATAAGGTAGGTTTAGGCGAATTGTCTTTTTTCTTACACGACTGAAAAAGCATCGTTGAAAAAGCCAATGTGACGATGGAGGCAATAATTAATTTTTTCATCTTTTTGATTTGTTTTTTGAATTTGTTTTTGAATGTGAATTAATATAAAAAATTTTAAAATGTCTTTTTCACGAATGCTGAAATCTTCTCAGTTACCGAAGCCGGCAATGCAGGGCACCAACCCCTATCCAATTCTTCTTTTGTGGGAACATACCTTTTTGAAGTATAATTGAAAGAAGTTTGAAAATTATGAACAACCTGGTCTGCAGATGTAGAAACCGGGTAAAAAGTAAAAATTGCAATTTTTGTTTCAGGATTTACAAGTACACGATTTATACCCTTTTGGTTATATAACCATGTTTGTATGGAATCTGCATCATTTTGGTTCATTGGACTGGTAATATCAATCCTTGCCATCACGATGGTATTCTTATCCGCAATTTTTGGCCTTGTAACCCAATAGACATGAACCACAGTAATTATTGTAAGTGCAATAAATACAATTAATATTCTCTTGAATATTTTCTTTCCACCTTTGTATTCCATTAGATTGCTGATTAATTATTATTAAGATGAGAGGTACGAAATAAATTCTCAAATGGTTTTAGTTTTCACAATTTTTCTATTAATAAAATATCAACAATTAAGCCAATGGAATTTTAAACTTACAATCGACAAACAAAAATCGCAAAATGCGGAATTTTGTCGAAAATACTGATTTCCTTAACAGGATAATTAGAGACTTATTTATCCTCATTTTTTTGGAAAATGGAATAAATAAATATAATTGATGAAATAGGAAATAACTTTTTAAATTTAAATTGACAATTTTACATCTTCAAAAATAAAATTTAGCTTAAAGCAAATTCATGAGATTCGTACTTATTATGGCATAAATAATATCTTTGAATAAAATCAAAAGCCTTTTGAATAAATCATTAAGATGTTTGTTTAATGATCGATCATTATTACCAGGTTTTATAATATTGTTTATTCAACCATTCAGTATTTAAATAAATTGGCTTCGCCGTTTCACTTTTAATTATAGACTAACCCGATGAAAAATTTAAGTGTTGTATTATTGTTTTTGGCTTTAGTATGTCATAAAGATATTTATGCAAATACCAATGATATAATATGGACAGATACAATTCCAACTTTCCTTACTGGTCAATTTATGGATGATTATGGTATTGGTTATACTATTAATGATACTATTTGGCTGCAGCTTCCTAACGTAAAATACCATATCCTGCAATGTGATACTTCAGCACAATATTTATTGGCCCGCAATGACGAAAGGAACCCAGGTGATCCAGGATTATTTACCCGGATTGATTACATGCATCTAAATGATATGAAGCCGTTTGAATGGGGGTTTTGTTTAACTGTTTATGATGCCAAAACCATGGAAGAGGCAAAACTGAAATCAAAAGCTGACAGGACAAATCCCAAAACAGGATGCAATGGATATCCTTTTTCAAGAATGAAGATCCGTGATTGATTGATACTCATTTGCCCGCTTGTTTATAAAAACTATTATTAAAAAGGCATTTTTAATAGTTGTCGTAAACCATACTATCGAATCCTCTTTTTTTTTTACAAAAAACAACTCTTTTTTTTCACATTAATATATGGATAAACACGAAGAAAAATATTGCCCGAAGTGCAATAATACCTTTACCTGCAAAATGGGTGATATCGCCAACTGCCAATGCAATGCAATTCAGATAAGTGAGAATACGACCCAATTTTTAGAAAATGCATTTTATGATTGCCTTTGTAAAAGCTGCCTTCAAAAGATTGACCAAAATATAAAGGCATCAAAGCGTTACCATTTCCCCACGCAGAAAGAAATGTTTATAGAAGGTTTGCATTATTATTTAGACAACAACAATTGGGTTTTTACAGAATTATATCATACGCTTAGGGGCTTCTGCTGCCAGAATGGTTGCCGGCACTGTGTTTATGGATTTAAAAAACAAGAAAAGGAAAAAGCACCATAAAATAATTACTAATAATGAACGTGTCATGGATTCATTACATGGAATACAATTCAGTAAACAGATTTTTATGATCCGGCGCCTGATAACATAAAATAATTTTCAAGGCCCACTAACCATTTAATAGAAAGTGGCGCGGAATCTACACGCAGTCAGACCGAAGTTGCCAACGCGTGTAAATTATTTAGCCTAAAATTCAGGCTTTAAATAATTAATCCGTACCAAGGACATGAATTATACACTTTCAGTTTCGGAATATCCGATTGATAACCTTAGCATAACATAGGCTTAACACTCCCTTAATATCAATTAATTCTCTTTGCAGCATTAAAAAAAAGCTGCATGAGATTCATTTTATTAAACCTATTACTGGCGCTGTTTTCTTTTACTGTAAATGGGCAAACAGGAAAAGTTTCCGGCAAAATAACAGATGCAAAAACAGGTAAGCCTTTAAGTGGCGCATCTGTAACTACCAATCAAAACAGCAAAGGAGTTATCACTGACATTGACGGCAACTATTTGCTGAGCTTACCTGCAGCAACACCGAAAGTAATTACCATTTCTTCTGTTGGTTATAAAATAAAAGAAGTTGAAAATATACAGGTGGAAGCCAATGCAATGATCAACCTCGATGTAGTGATGGAACAGGCTATAAAGACAGATGCTGAAATCATCATTAGAACAACGAGGAAAGAAGAAACTACCGCTGCATTAATAGCCATTCAAAAAAGCTCAAATACAGTATCACAGGTAGTTTCATCGGAAAGCATCAAACGTTCCCCTGATAAGAATACAAGCGAAGTTTTAAAGAGAATCCCCGGCACTTCCATACAGGAAGGAAAATACATTATCGTTCGCGGATTAAATGACCGCTATAATGCTACGATGCTTAACGGCATATTATTAGGAACGACAGAACCGGATAGAAAAACATTTTCATTCGATATTTTCCCTGCAGGAATGATTGACAATATTGTTATCAACAAAGCGTTTGTTCCGGAATTACCGGGAGAATGGGCCGGTGGCCTTATCCAGGTAAATACCAAAGATGTTCCCGCAAAAAATTACCTGAATATAGTAGTTGGAAGTGGCTTTAATACGCAAACGATTGGCAATGATTTTTTCCGGTACCAGGGCGGAAAACTTGACTGGCTGGGAATGGATGATGGTTTCAGGGCGATACCCAATCAATTTCCTTTAAAATCAACATTTAATCAAATGGACCCGGGTGCCAAAACAGAACTCGGAAAATTATTTCAAAATGTTTGGAGCCCTGATGAAAAACCATCAGCTATTGCCTCAGTTCTCAATAAAAATTTCCAGCTAAGTGGGGGCTTTAATAGTAAGATTGGCTATAACAATAAATTAGGGGTAGTAATGGCGTTCAATTATAACCAATCGAATAAAAGAACAGATTATGTGATCAACAGGCTCTTTGGTGTGCAGGATAATTTACCTTTTATTACCTATGATTATAGCGATAAGAAATATGCACAGGATATATTGTGGGGTGGCTTAGCCAACGTTACATTACAATTAGGCAGCAATAGTAAAATCTCTATAAAAAATATTTTCAATGTAAATGCCACCAATTATGCAACGCAAAGAAGAGGGAAAGATTATGATTTCAATCCTTTTGAAGGAGAAAATATAAAGGCAACAGAGCTTGCTCTAAAAACAAATACATTTTTTAATACAAGTATTTCCGGAGACCATAACCTGTTACGCTACAATGCAAAGCTGCATTGGTTTGGAAGCTTTAATATTCTCGACCAATATATCCCTGACCAAAGAAGAATTCAATATGACCAGGATCCTGAAGACATAAAAAATCCTTACTTTTTATTGATCGGACCATCAAAAACTTCTCAAAAAAGTGGCAGCCGGTATTATGGATTTTTAAATGATTATAACTATTCTTCCGGGGGAGATATCACAAAACCATTTATCCTTTTTTCTGAAAAACAATCTATAAAAGCCGGCTATTTTTTACAGGTGAAAGATCGCTTATTTGATTCAAGGCCATTTGCCGTATATCTGCCATCAAACAATCCGGCCCTCACAGAACTTCCTGCTGATAAGGTTTTCAGCCCGGAAAATTTCGGAAGTGGATTTGATAATAAATTTGCTTTTAATGAAATTTCTGGTGATCAATACCGCTATATCGCCAACACTATTTTAAATGCAGGATACATCCAGTTTGATAACCAATTTACAGAAAAGTTAAGGGCAACTTATGGTGTGCGTGTTGAAAATTATGACCAGGTTATTGGAAGTCTTCGCAAAAGTGACCGACGGTTTCTACATACGGAAGTGCTGGATTTTTTACCAGGTTTAAACCTTACTTACAGATTAAACAAGAAAACGAACCTGAGGGTCTCTGGCTCTCAAACCGTTATCAGGCCTGAATTCCGGGAGTTGAGTGATTTTGCCTTCTACGATTTTGATTTAGGTGCAACTATTACCGGGAATAAATCTTTGCAACGCACCAAAGTAAGTAATGCAGATATCAGGTATGAAATTTATCCACGTGCAGGAGAATTATTTACTGCAGGCATCTTCTATAAATATTTCAAAAATCCAATTGAATTATTTTTTAATCAGAGTGGAACTGGGGCATCCAGCACCTTTAATTATATCAATGCTGATAATGCCTATAGCTTTGGTGCAGAAATGGAATTCAGGAAAAAACTTGATTTCACAGAAGCCTTAAGGAATTTTACTTTCCAAACAAATGTTTCTTACATATACAACAGGGTAAAAAAAGGAAGTGCCAATCTTGACCGGCCGATGCAGGGTCAGAGTCCTTACCTGATCAATGCTTCGTTACAATATGACATTGAAAAGCCAGGAATCAATACTACCATTCTTTTTAACCAAATTGGTGACAGAATCTTCTACGTAGGCGGAAATGATATAGCGCCTGTAACTGAACAGCACCGCCCTCTTCTTGATTTTCAAATAGCAAAAAAAGTAATTAAAAATGCCGGCGAAATCAAGTTAAATGTTTCTGACATATTGAATAATGCCAATAACTTTTACCTCGATGTTAATAACAACAGGAAGTATGATGGCACTGACTTATTAGTCATTAAAAGAAAATATGGATCTACTGTGAGTGTGTCGTTTTCTTACAATATTAAGTAGTAAGAGGTGAGATGAGAGAGGTGAAATGTGAGAGGTGAAAGGTGACAGGAAAGAAGTAAGTATTTAGTATTTAATAGGAAGAACGAGAAAAGAAGTGATTAAATGATTAAAAAAAGTATAAAAACAAAAATAACAAGCAAAGGATTTAAAAAATTAAAAATTTAAAAAGACAAGCATGAAAAAATTATTTTATTTAACTGCCATGATAGCTATCGTTTCCAGCGGCTGCCGAAAAATTGAGGTGGACGGAACTATTATTGGCGGTAATACGGGCAGCACAGATACTACCAAAACAGAAAATACAATTCTCGAAGGAAGAATCACGCAAAACCTGACACTTAAAGCAGCTAACATTTACAAACTCCGTGGGCTGGTGTACGTTACCAATGGTGCCATATTGACCATTGAACCAGGTACAAAAATAGTTGGCGAATTAAACAGACAAGGCGGTCTTGTAATTACGCGCAGCGCAAAGATTATTGCCGATGGCACACCTGAAAAGCCTATCGTGTTCACATCAGAAGCGGCAAATCCACAACGAGGTGATTGGTCCGGAGTAATTTTATTGGGCAATGCGCCAACCAACGCATCATTCAATGGTGTACAGGGCATCGGTGAAATTGAAGGTGGCGTTAATAATAGTGATGGGCTTGGGTTATACGGGACGCCGGTAACACAAAATCAGAATCCGGTAGATAACAGCGGGATCTTAAGATATGTTCGGATAGAATATGCAGGTTATGCATTCTTACCGGACAAAGAAATCAATGGATTAACTTTTGGTGGCGTTGGTAGTGGTACCGTTATAGATTATGTGCAGGTTTCCTATGCAAATGATGATTCATTTGAATGGTTTGGTGGTACCGTAAATTGCAAACACCTTATTTCTTTCAGAACATTGGATGATGATTTTGATACGGATAATGGTTTTTCCGGAAGTGTACAATTTGGTATAGCCTTAAGAGATTCAGCCGTTGCAGATATTTCAAAATCAGAAGCTTTTGAAAGTGATAATGATGCAAATGGCAGCCAGCTTACTCCGCAAACGAAAGCTGTTTTTAGCAACATGACAGTTATTGGCCCAAAGCAAAATTTAAATAATGCGGGTAGCAATTTATTTCTTGCAGGTGCACAAATCAGAAGAAATTCATCCATATCCATTTTCAATTCAATCATTATGGGATGGCCTACAGGATTGCTGATTGATGCGAGTAAAGGATATCCGACTGATAATAATATTCCAGGCAGTTTATTTGTACAAAATACGATCATAAGCGGCTGCAGTACCTCTATAAATTATGCTGCAAGCACGGCAACTCCTACAGGATTTAAAGTGGCAGATTGGTTTAGTACAGTAACAAATAACAATACCATTTATAATACAAATGATGAAGTAAAAATTACAGCAGCATTTAATTATGCAAGTCCTGATTTTACGCCAGCTACAGGATCGCCGGCATTAGGAACTGCATTGTTTACGAATCAATTATTAGCGAATAAATTTACTAATGTTACCTATCTCGGTGCTGTAGGTGCAGGAGATACTTGGTGGAAAGTATGGACAAGGTTCTAATTTCATAAAAATATCTTGCTTAAGATATCATATTTTATGAAAAGTCTTTGAGCGAAAAAATAAATAGTTACAAAAATTGAAAAATAATTCAGAAATAGATTTCAGGCCTCCGCGCTTACCGGAAAATACCACTATTTTAATCGCAGATGATGAGCCGGATATTTTAGAAATCATCAGTTTCAATTTGAGATCAGAAGGGTATAATGTGCTCACAGCAAATAATGGAAATGAAGCAGTTGACCTTGCAGTTAAATACAATCCATCCCTCATCATTCTTGATTTAATGATGCCGGGAAAAACAGGAATTGAAGTGTGTAAAATATTGCGGTCAAAACCAAATTTCAAAGAAACACTCATTATTTATCTGACGGCAATAAATGATGAAAGCATGGA
>JBDTEF010000196.1:0-14165 GCA_039922615.1 Ginsengibacter sp. | reverse complement strand
GCTTTATAACAAACTATTTCGGGCACTTGAAACAATGCTGTCTCGAGGGTAGCAGTTCCTGATGTAACCAAAGCCGCTGTAGACTTCATTAATATCGAATAAGTATTATCTGATTCAGTTATTACATTTTCATACTTCGCTAAAAATGATTCGTAAAATTCATTTTCAATGGAAGGTGCCTTTGCCACAATAAATTGATAATCGCTGAAATTTTTTGTGGCTTCCAGCATAATGGGAAGTTTGGTTTTAATTTCCTGCTTTCTACTTCCGGGAAGCAGCGCTATCACATTGCCAGGTTTCTGAATATTACTGTGCGCATTTTTGAAATCTTCAACTACCTGTACAAGTGGATGACCCACATAAGTGACATCATGATTGTATTTTTTATAAAACTCTTTTTCAAATGGTAAAATGACGATAGTTTCATCTATATTTTCTATGATGGTTTTGACACGACCTTCTTTCCAGGCCCATATTTGAGGTGAAATATAAAATACTGTTTTGAAATTATTTTGTTTCGCCCATTTGGCCATTCGCAGGTTAAATCCGGGATAATCAATAAATATTATTACATCAGGATTGAAAGCCAGGATATCATTTTTGCAAAAAGAAAAATTTCTCATTATCGCCGGCAAATTCTTAAGTACTTCTGCAAATCCCATAAAGGCAAGGTCCCTGTAATGCTTTACTACCGTGGCTCCTGTAGCAGCCATTTTATCACCACCCCAACAGCGTATGTTTGTCTTATCGTCCAGTTTTTGGATTTCTTTTATCAGGTTGCTGCCATGTAAGTCGCCGGAAGCTTCGCCTGCTATCAGGTAATATTTCATGAGATTATTTGATGGTTTTTCCTTTGCGAATTAATTGGAAGTTCATGATTTTAAAAATAGGCCTTTCGAATATTTAAATAAGCAATGCTTTTTGTTAGGTGCAATTTACATTATCGCATCCTGCTATTTTGTGGAGCCAGAAACTTCATTGCCTTTACCTGAAACCCAAACTTCCTTCTTCAATTTCATAATTGTAAATGCACCTGGTTGATTTTATTCCTGATTACTATCAAAAATAGAATATTTTGGTTGTTATATACATTACCTGCAATTTGCAAGTTTTGAAAAGGGTATTTTTTCCTAAAATATATTTTCATTTAAAATGTTTTTTCCTTTTAATCATTACATTTCTTTAGATGTAAAACATAACTGATCATTTTTATCTTATTTAAAAAAATAATAAAATAAATTTGGCGAAACTAAACTATTTAGTATTTTTGTTCTAAATAAATTAGTTTCTTATGTCACAGGCAGGAAAAAACTTAAAATACTTACGCAAACTTCGCGGATGGACACAGGAAGAGTTTGCCACTAAATTAGGCATCAAGCGTTCATTAATTGGCGCTTATGAAGAAGAAAGAGCTGATCCACGGCTAGAGGTTTTAGAGATTGTCAGCGAAATTTTTAAAGTCACACTCGATGAACTTTTATTAAAAGATTTGAGTGAGACCACAGGATCTAGTTATCTCGCCAAAAGGCGCCAGATGAAAATGATGAATGCAGATAGAAATCTGATTCACTTTGTTCCCATAAAAGCTGCAGCCGGTTATTTGGCAGGTTTTGGAGATAGCGAGTTTATTGATGAGTTGAACACATTCACTTTGCCTATGCTGACAGGCGGCAATTATCGTGCATTTGAAATTATTGGGGATAGTATGATGCCTACACCTAGTGGAAGCATTATCGTAGGAGAGAAGGTAGAGGGTTTAGATAATGTGAAGAATAATGGTGCATACATTGTCGTAAGCAATAGTGAAGGAATTGTATATAAGCGGGTAGTTAAGAGTAATAAAAATAAAAGTAAGATCACATTGGTGAGCGATAACCCGGCATTTCAGCCTTACCAGGTACATTCTGCAGATGTGTTGGAAATGTGGCAGGCACAGGCAGTCATTAATAAAGTAACTCAGCAACAAAGATGGGATGTTGACTCATTGGTTAATCTCGTAAGTAATTTGCAGGATCAGGTAAGTTCTCTTAAAAAGAAGATGAATTAAAAAAATTAAATATGATCATCTTTAATTCAAAAAAAAATAGTATATTCATCTTCATATTCATCTAAAACTTACCGCCATGATTAAAATGCAAATTATTGGACATCTTGGAAGAGATTGCGTCCAAAATGAAGTAAACGGAAAAACAGTTATTAATTTTCCTGTTGCTCATTCTGAAAAATTTAAGGACCAACAGGGAAATCTTGTAGAAAAAACTGTTTGGGTGAATTGTTCCTATTGGACTGATCGCCCTGCTGTAGCGCCCTATCTTTTGAAAGGAACACAGGTTTACCTGGAAGGTACTCCGGAAGCAGAGAGCTATACTAATAAAGAAAATCAACCTGCGGCTTCTATAAAGCTAAAAGTTTTTAGTGTCCAATTATTGGGCAGTAAGCCTTCGGGTGATCAGTCAGGTAATCAGCCAGCCAACCAAAATTCTGGCTATCAAAATACAAATACATCTTCACAAGAATCTTCACGGGCAGAAGAACCAGCTGATGATCTTCCATTTTAATAATTATTAATTGCGTTATTAGTATTAAGCGGCTTAAGAAATTAGGCCGCTTTTTGTTTGTTAGCGAACTTCATTTTTTGTTTGCCGCATTTTTATTTTTACATGTTTATAAAATTTATTAATTAATAGCTAGCCTAATAAAACCAATCCACTATCTATTCAAAAAAGAGTCTGCCATATAATTAAATTAGCCTTTTATTCTAAAACAGGAACAGGTAGAATAACCGCGATTCTTTGATCAAATAAAGATGTAAATGGTGATTTATTCATAGAGGAACCTCAAAAAAATTCGTTAAAATAGCTTTATAATAGACTTTAAATGTTGGGTGGTAAAAGATGTTTTATCAAATAAATTACTTTCGTTTCCACAAAATAATTACTAATGAAGAAAATATTTCTATTTTTTGCAGGATTTTTACTGGTGAGTTTTCAATTGCTGGCCCAGGGCGATGCTTATCATATTTCCGGAAATCTTGAAAAGATGAAAGCAGGAAATTTACATTTAACTATCTACAAAAACGATCAAACAATTGTTGATTCCACAAATTTGAAAGATGGTAAATTCAACTTCTCAGGAACAGTTTCTTCACCCTTTTTTGCAACGTTAACTATGCCGGAAAAGAAGGATGATTATTTTACCTTTTATATAGAGCCAGGTACATTTCAAATTCTTGGAAGGGCCGATTCTTTGAAGATGTTAACGATCAAGGGTTCAAAGGTTAATGATGATGATAAAATGTTAAAGGATAGAATGAAATCAGTTTCAGCGTGGGAATCTGTGAATAGTAAATTGTACGAAACTGCCTATACAGATAAAAATAAGGAAATTATGGATAGCCTTGATGAAGTTGATAATGATGTGATGAGTGCTAAGAGAAGTGTAATAGCTGCTTTTATAAAAGAGAATCCTTCATCGCTTCGTGGTGCCATGGCGATACCGGAAAATTTTGGATATTATGCAGAGGCCAGTGACATAATACCTTTGTATGAGGCACTAGATCCGTCTATTAAAAATTCTGCAAAAGGCAGAGAGATTAAAAAAATGATAGAAGTGTATTCTACTGTGGCAATTGGTAATCAAATTCCTGACATTCAACAGTATACCACGGATAGTTCCCTTTTGAGCATTAACTCTTTAAAAGGAAAATATGTGTTGGTAGATTTCTGGGCAAGTTGGTGTGGACCATGCCGTAGAGAAAATCCCAATATTGTGGCAGCTTACAATCAATATAAGGATAAAGGATTTACTGTCTTTGGCGTTTCCTATGATACAAAAAAAACAAATTGGAAAAAAGCTATTAATGAAGATCATCTTGATTGGTACCAGGTTTCTGAGTTAAATGGTTGGAATAATAAGACATCCGCTCAATTTGGGATCAAAGGCATTCCATCAAATATATTGCTAGATAAAGACGGAGTGATTATCGGGAAAAATTTATTTGGTAAAAAATTGACCGGTAAGTTGGCCGAGATCATGAAATAATTGAGAAGTTTATTTTTTATTATTTCCAAAGCTAAAATATACATACCTAAATCGGGATTCCATTTAAATAACAATTTTGATTAATTGTCGTATAATCGATAATTTTGCGGGCACTCTTTGAAAAGTTTTCAAAGTCTCTCAATTATTACAAAAACTAAAATAAAAGAATGAAAGAAGTAGCCTTTAGAGAAGCATTGCGTGAGGCCATGCAGGAAGAAATGAGACGTGATGAAAATGTTTTTTTAATAGGAGAGGAAGTTGCAGAGTACAACGGTGCCTATAAAGTAAGCCAGGGAATGCTCGAAGAATTTGGTGAAAAGAGAATAATAGATACACCTATTGCGGAACTTGGTTTTACGGCAATTGCTGTGGGAGCTGCACAAAATGGATTGCGTCCGATTGTTGAGTATATGACCTGGAATTTTGCAAACCTTGCACTTGATCAGATATTGAATACAGCCTCAAAAATGTTGGCAATGAGTGGTGGCCAGGTAGGATGCCCAATTGTATTTCGCGGACCAAATGGTAGTGCAGGCCAATTAGGTGCACAACATTCAACGGCATTTGAGTCAATGTATGCCAATATTCCAGGACTAAAAGTAATATCTGTAAGTAATCCTTATGATGCAAAAGGCCTTTTAAAAAGTGCGATCAGGGATAATGATCCTGTTGTATTTATGGAAAGTGAAGTGATGTATGGTGATAAAATGGAGATTCCTGAGGAAGAATATTTGATTCCTATTGGGAAGGCCAAAGTTGTCCGTGAAGGAAAAGATGTAACTATCGTGTCCTTTAATAAAATGATGAAGGTATCTCTTGATGCAGCAGATGAATTGGCAAAGGAGAACATTAGTGCAGAGGTGATTGATCTGAGAACAATAAGGCCACTTGACTGGCATACTATTTTAGAATCAGTAAAGAAAACGAATCGTTTAGTAATTGTAGAAGAACAATGGCCTTTTGCCTCGGTTTCTTCTGAGATAGCTTACCGCGTTCAGAAAGAAGGTTTTGATTACCTTGATGCACCAGTACGGCGCATTACTTCTGTCGACGCTCCTATGCATTATGCACCTAACCTGGTTGCTGCTTACTTGCCAAATGTGGCCCGCACAGTAAATCTTGTAAAGGAAGTAATGTATTTGAACAAATAGCCTTTCCATTTTTGCCTGGTTATAGTCAATTATATTTTTACCTATTACAACTTGATCGTTGTAATTTAAATCAATGAATTATGAATATTGGAAGTTTTCATTATCCCATGCCTGCTAATGAGCCTGTTCTCAATTACGCTCCCGGAAGCATCGAAACAAAACTTTTAAAAAAGGCATTGAAAGAGTTAAAGAGTGTAGAGGCTGATATTCCCATGTATATAGGTAATGAGGAAATTCGCACAGGGAAAAAGATAGCTATCCGGCCGCCACATGAAAAAGGCCATGTCCTTGGATATTTCCATTCAGGTGACGCTTCTCATGTAAAGAAAGCGATTGATAGTGCCTTGGCTGCAAAAGAAATGTGGGCAAATATGAGTTGGGAAAACAGGGCGAATATTTTTTTAAAAGCAGCTGACCTTTTAGCGACTAAATATCGTCCGGAAATCGTTGGTACAACCATGCTTGGACAAAGTAAAAATCCTTTCCAGGGAGAAATTGATGCTGCATGCGAATTGATCGATTTTTTAAGATTCAATGTTCATTTTTTAAGTGACATATATAACCAACAGCCTGTTAGCGGAACCGGTATTCATAACCGCATGGAGTATCGTCCATTAGAAGGTTTTGTACTAGCTATCACCCCATTTAATTTTACGGCTATTGGGGGTAATTTGCCAACATCCGCAGCTATGTGCGGAAATGTTGTAGTATGGAAATGTGCCAATACACAGGTTTACAGCGCGCAAATGTTTATGCGGATTTTAAAAGAAGCAGGATTGCCTGACGGCGTTATTAATCTTGTGTTTGTTGATGGGCCTACTTTAGGAGATGTTTGTTTTAATCATAAAGATTTTGCAGGCATTCATTTTACAGGTAGCACTGGAGTATTCAATCAAATGTGGAAGCACATTGGAGAAAATACAAAATTGTATCGGTCTTATCCAAGAATAGTGGGAGAAACCGGAGGAAAAGACTTTGTGGTAGCACATAAATCTGCTATAGTAGATGTAGTTGTTACAGCTCTATGCCGCGGTGCTTTTGAATACCAGGGGCAAAAATGTTCTGCGGCTTCAAGGGCATATATTCCTTCTAACCTTGCAGAAGAAATCAAAGAGAAATTGATTGCAGAAATCAAAACCATGCAAATGGGCAGCGTGGAAGATTTCTCCTGCTTTGTAAATGCTGTGATAGACGAAAAAAGCTTTGATAAATTAGAAGGATATTTGAATAAAGTAAAAGAGGATTCAGACGCAACAATACTCGTTGGTGGGGGTTGTGATAAAAGCAAAGGCTATTTTATAGAACCAACTGTGATTGAAGCAAAAGATCCTAAATATGTCACAATGTGCGAAGAGTTGTTTGGTCCCATACTTACCATTTATGTGTATGATGAAAATAAATTTGAAGAAACACTTAAATTAGTAGATTCCACTTCACCTTATGCCCTCACAGGTGCAGTAATTGCACAAGACAGGTATGCAGTAGATTTGGCAACTAAAGCATTGGTAAATAGTGCAGGTAATTTTTACATTAATGATAAACCTACTGGTGCTGTAGTGGGACAACAGCCTTTCGGTGGTGCCCGTGGAAGTGGAACAAATGACAAAGCCGGCAGCATTTTGAACTTATACCGTTGGTTAAGTGCCCGCACAATTAAGGAAACCTTTAACCCGGCTACGAATTATCGCTATCCATTTATGGATAAATAATGGAAGGATGAATTGCGCAGTCGAGTGATAATTATTGACTGCCTGACGCAATAGGTTGTAAAAAAATATTCCATGACATAAGAATTATTAAAGGGCGCATTTAAAATTTTCTTTTTCATTTTGGTCAGTGAAGACACTCACTGGGGATATCGTGATTGGTCTCCACAAATTATTCGGGATCATGACAATTTGATATGCAACCTGATAATACCTGCTAGGGATTATAATTCCTATTTTCGTTATGGCTAAATTGTTCTCAACTAAATTGGCTTCATGAATACTTTACTCAATAAACACCAGCTTCAAATTACTGTTGAGCGACTTGCCTACCAGATTATTGAAAATTACCAGGATTTGAAAGATGTCGTGATCATTGGGATTCAGCCGCGAGGTATATATTTAGCAGATAAAATAAATGACCAGCTTCGCAAAATCAAACCTGACCAACCGATCCCGTATGGTAAGCTTGATATTACTTTTTACCGTGATGATATTCGGAATGAATTGCACATTGCCAATCAAACCAGTATTGATTTTTCTTTGGAAGGAAGGAATGTTATCCTGATAGATGATGTGTTATTCACAGGAAGAACCATTCGTGCTGCGCTTGATGCAATTTTGTCTTTTGGCAGACCCGATAAAGTAGAGCTTTGTATTCTGATCAACCGGAGGTATAACCGCCAATTACCTATTCAGCCTGATTATTGTGGTAAGTCCATTGACTCCATTATTTCACAGAAAGTAAAAGTGGAATGGGATAAAGAAGAAGTGAATTTGTATTAATTCTTCACATTTTCAGACCAAACCTTCTAATTACTTTTCATTAAATTTGCTGTATGGCGATTTTAAAATTTAGAACATACTGGGAGGAAGATGATAGTGTGTACCGTGATATAGTTATCAGGCATACGCAGACTTTTTTTGATTTACATGAAACTATTTTGAAGTCATTTGAATTTGACAAAAAACATCATGCTACCTTCTATAGAAGTAACGATAAATGGCAGAGAGGAAAGGAAATTTCTTTAGAACAATATGAGAAAACATACAAGGCACCGCCGTTATTAATGAGTGAAACTACCATTGGCTCTGAAGTGCGCGAACCTAATCAGAAATTTATCTATGTATATGATTTTCATAAATTATGGACTTTCCTTGTGGAATTGATCAATATTAATAAAGAAGAGAGTCATAAATTAAGCTATCCTTCAAGTGTCAGAAGTGAAGGTTTTGGACCGAGTCAATATGGATCAAAAGGCTTGATCAAAGAGAAGGAAACTGATGTAGATGAGAAGTATGATTTGAATACTACCGCACTTGCTGAAGGTTATGGGGAAGAAGGAGAAGAAACTGAAGAAGCAGAGGAAGATAACACAGAGGAAGAAACAATTTAAGTAATCGATCTTGTTACAGGAGAGATGGCGTAAGTGGCATTCCTGATTTATTTAGTTAACGAATAACTTTACAGACAGGTCAGACCAAAAAACAATAAACGATAGTATTGTATGGCAGGTAAGACTTGTATTATGGTTTATGGACCAACTGCTGTTGGTAAGACTGCTTATGCAATAGATCTCGCATTAAAATATGAGACTTCCATTATTTCTGCTGACAGCCGCCAATGTTTTAAAGAATTAAATATTGGGGTTGCCAAACCTTCTGCTGCGGAATTGTCAACAGTACCACACTATTTTATCAATAGCCATTCCATCCGGGAAAAAGTAGATGTGAAGATATTTGAGGAATATGCATTAAATGCCGTAAATCAAATTTTTGAAACGAATGATGTCGCAATTATGGTTGGTGGTACCGGCCTTTATATAAAAGCGTTTTCAGAAGGACTAGATGATATTCCTACACCTGATGAGGTGATCATGCATAACGTGAATGAAAATTATGCCGCACGGGGATTAAGCTGGCTTCAAAATGAATTAGAAATGTTGGATCCTGTATTTTATGAAAAGGGAGAAATGCATAATCCCCAAAGAATGATACGTGCCCTTGCCGTAAAATTAAGTACGGGAAGATCTATTGCGGCATTTCAAACAGGTATTAAAGTAAAACGCCCGTTTGAAATTCAACCTGTTTATTTGAATATTCCAAGGGAAGATTTATACGCTAGAATTAATAATCGTGTAGACAAGATGGTAGAAAACGGGTTGCTTGCAGAGGTAGAAATGCTTCGAACTTTTCAACAACTAAATGCTCTACAAACCATCGGCTATAAAGAGATCTTTGATTTCCTGGATGGGAAATATTCATTAGAACATGCCGTAGAAAATATCAAAAAAAATACCAGGCACTTTGCCAAAAGACAAATTACCTGGTTTAATAAATTCTTAAAAGAGAACGACAATTACAAAAATCAAATAGATTGACAGCGCCGATGATTGCTAGATCTTAAAGCCAATGGTAGCCATTATACTTCCACCATTATTTTTCAGAAAAGCCGGAACATTGTTTGTACCCTCAAGCTGGTAAGGATAATTAATATCCTTTGTCATAGATTGTACATAAGTAAGGTCGATAAACATTCCCCGATTTCTATAACCAAGGCCACCACTTACTTTCACCACATTGGCATCCTGATTTTTATATGGATTTCCATAATATGCTCCACCAAGTCTTACCATAAGTGTATTGAATTTTACTTCACTTCCTATTCTTACATTCACAGCATCTTTGTATAAATTCTTCATCACCTGGTTTAACTGGGAATAATACGTTTTAGCATCCGGATTATTGTCGCCATCGTGTATGGCCATACTACCATAATTTACATACTCTACATCAGCTGTCAGAAATCCGCGTTGTTGCTGTACATCTTTTGCCTGGTTGAATATGAACGTGCCACTCGCCATTAATTTCCAGGGGGTTGTTACATTATACCTGGTTTCTAAAGGATATCCTTTTGTGATGTCCAGGTCAGTACTATTTTGGAATAAAAATCCATTAGGTAAACTCTTTAGGCCGGTTTCTATTCTGGTCTGCCAGTTATCAGTTAGTTGATAAAACGTAGGCGTGTGAACGGCAAGGCCAAATCTGACTGATTCCACAGGTTTGTAAATAATCCCTAGTTTTCCATTCACACCCATTCCTTTCGTACTTAAGGTCTCGCTGGATTTGAAATAATTGAAATCAACCTGTGGATCGCCTGAAGCATCCGTTTCACTGTATGTAGCCCTTCTGTCATATGTAACAATTGGGAGAGAGAGTGAGCCGCCAAAATACCATTTATCAGCTACATTCGCACCTGCACCCAATGATAAATCTGTAATACCGCCAGTAGTGGAGATATTATTTTCCTGTGTAATGCCAAGTGCGGGATTTACGACTGATTTATAGCCGGTAATGGCTGAATCCGCCCCACTGAAAACTGGATTAATCAGGAAAGTATTGAATGCTAAACTACTTGTTTCAGGAAAGTTTTTGGCGACATCACCAGGATCAGTTGCATTGGCATTTTTCAATTCCTGAATATATTTTTGGGAATAAGAACTGGATTTATTTAAACCTTTATAGTAAATCTGGTTATTAAAATCTGCTGTTTTATTTATGCCAAGCGCAATTGAAATATATGGAATAGAATTACTCCTGGTAGGGGAAGAAAAAACTACACCACTCGCACCCATATTAAAATTGTTATTTTTTGCTTCACCGGAATTACCGAGGTAGGTTGATTTATTGTTTTTAAAAGAGTATCCCGGCGTAAATACCAGGTCACCCGTTTTATAAAATCCTAATCCTGCGGGATTTATAAAAAGAGAAGAAAATTCTCCGCCTAGCGAAGCACCTGCTCCACCAATTGCCTGGTTGCGCGCCGTACCACCATTTCCGTTTGTATATCCTAGTCTTAATACGTCGGCAGGCTCCTGGGCATATAAAAGGTTACATAATGTGAGAGATAGCAAACCTAAAATTATTTTTTTCATAGCAAATCTTTTATAAAGTAAATCAAAGGTATAATCATAGCTTTAAGCTTCGTCAATCAATTGACAACTTTAACCCCAATTTAATTCATCGGGCGCTTATAAAACCCTTGTATAATGGATAAAAAAAGGGATGAATAAATTCACCCCTTTATATTTAAATATTTATTTAACCTCTCCGGATTGATCGTACCGGAGCACTACCATTATTGGAAGGTGAAGATGGCGGAGGGCTATAAGAAGGTGAAGGAGAATAAGACCTTATCGGTGCTTCGTTACTTCTGTTATTATTTTCGTTATTCCTGGGTTCTGACCGTTGTGTGGGTGTATACCGGGTATTGGACTCTGACGGAGTTGAATTTCTTCTTTCTGCACGTGGGGAATATCTTCTGTTGGATTGAATAGGTGCTTCGTTACTAATATCTGATCTTCTTGGAGAGTATCTTCTATTTGGCTCTGAAGAAGTTTGGCTATTTCCCCTAGGTGAATATACACGCCTGATTGTATTACCATCCTGTTGATTCCCGGCCTGTCCTGGTCTGTTTAAAGATCTTACAGGGGCCTGGTTTCCATTTCCGTATACGTTACCGCCATCATTACCTACAGACCGAATGGTTCTGCCATTGAAGGTTTTTCCGGACCTGATACCACTATTATTATTGTATGAACCTACATCATATCTTCTTGGGCCTCTATTCGGATTAGAATTTAAGTAACCATAAGATGGGAAATATCCATGATTCAATCCACCACCGTAATATCCTCCACCAAAATATCCCCCATAGTAAGGATAATAACTTCCAAAACCGGAATAGAACGGATCATTAAATCCATGACCGAAAGGATTATAAGAATTATAGCCAAATGGGCTGTAATAACCGTAAGGGTTATAAAAAGGGTTGTAGCCATAAGGATTATATCCGAATGAATTATAACCACCTAATCCAAATCCAATATTGAAACTAATGCTGCTCCGGTATCTTCTGTCATTAATACCCCTTCTTATATCACGACTTTCCTGGTCGGCAGAATAATAAGAGCCGTCATTATCATCGTAGTAGTAAGAATCTTCTCCATCTCCATCTGTAGTGGCGTAAGAGTCTTGTTGGTCGTTACCAGGCGAATAGTAGACATCATCAGGCGTTTGGCCTGAACGGTAGGTAGAACTACAACTACCAAGAATTACTATTAAACCAAAGAGTAATATATATTTTGTTTTCATGGCTTAGGCTTATTTAAAGATTGAATAGTTACTTTTGCGAACTTTATTGATGTAAATTTAATCAATTTCTGTTATAATAGAATGATTCTTTTGATGAGCGGTTGTTAAGCAAATGCTAAGAAGAAAATATATTTTAAAGCATATTTCCGGCAATGCTATTTTCAATCTAATAAGGCATGTTACATGATGAAAAATGAATGGTTTATAATTGAAATCCACATCCTTAAACTGATTGCAACTATACACGACCCAATACACAATTCCTTTAAACCAACGATATGAGTAAAGAAATCACAAGCCGCGAAAAAGATTATTCCCAATGGTATAATGATATCATTCTAAAAGCAGGATTGGCAGACTATAGTGCTGTCAGGGGTTGTATGGTGATAAAACCATATGGATTTGCTCTTTGGGAAAATATGCGTGATCAGTTAGATAAGCGTTTTAAGGAAACCGGCCACCAAAATGCTTATTTCCCTTTGTTCATTCCTAAAAGTTTTTTAAGTAAAGAAGCTGCCCATATAGAAGGTTTTGCAAAAGAATGTGCAGTAGTTACCCATTATAGGTTAATGAATGATCCGGATGGCAAAGGAATCATAGTGGATCCTGAGGCTAAATTAGAAGAAGAATTAATCGTTAGGCCTACTTCTGAAACCATCATCTGGAATACCTATAAAACCTGGATTCAGTCCTATCGGGATCTTCCTTTGCTCATAAATCAATGGGCGAATGTTGTGAGATGGGAAATGAGAACGCGGTTGTTTCTTCGTACGACAGAATTTTTGTGGCAGGAAGGGCATACTGCTCATGCAACTTCACAGGAAGCTGTTGATGAAACTATTCAAATGCTCGAAGTATATGCAGAATTTGCAGAGGATTGGATGGCAATGCCTGTTATAAAAGGGGTAAAAAGCGTGAATGAACGATTTGCCGGCGCTGTTGATACCTATTGTATCGAGGCACTTATGCAGGATGGTAAAGCATTACAGGCTGGTACTTCTCATTTTTTAGGACAAAATTTCGCAAAAGCATTTGATGTAAAATTTAGTGATAAAGAAAATAAACAGGATTATGTATGGGCGACTAGCTGGGGAGTAAGTACACGTCTCATTGGCGCTTTAGTCATGGCTCACAGCGATGACGATGGCTTGGTGCTTCCTCCAAAATTGGCACCAATACAGGTAGTAATTGTCCCTATATTTAAAGGTGAAGAACAAAAATTGATGATTGATGAGAAAGTGAATGTATTAATGAAGGAACTGAAATCGTTAGGAATTTCTGTAAAATACGATGACGATGATAGCCGACGGCCAGGCTGGAAATTTGCAGAATATGAACTCAAAGGAGTCCCTGTAAGAGTTGCCGTGGGCGCCAGGGATCTTGCGCAAAATATGGTAGAAGTGGCCAGGAGAGATAAAAAAACAAAAGAAAATGTTTCTATTGATGGCCTTAGCGATAGACTCAAAAACCTGCTTGATGATATCCAGGAAAATATCTATAATAAAGCAAAATTGTTTCGTGACGATAATGTAACCAAAGCAGATACCTGGGAAGAATTTGTAAAATTGTTAGACGAAAAAGGAGGTTTTATCTCTGCACATTGGGACGGCACCGCAGAAACTGAAGAAAAAATAAAAGACCTTTCAAAAGCAACTATTCGCTGTATTCCTTTAAACAATTTACAAGAAGAAGGAGTTGACCTACTCACAGGCAAGCCTAGTAGAGAGAGAGTATTATTTGCAAGGGCGTATTAATCAATTAGAAATTAAATATGGAAGAATTATACAGTTACATAATTACAATTTAGACCATCCATTATCTGAATGAAATAAGGTTAATAAAGAATCCTCCTGACTTCTTAAAGCAGACACTATTTTCATTTTTTTAATATTCTTCATTATATATTATTGATTGCCTATTTCCACTCATCCAATAGCTTACTGGAATCTTGCAAATATCTTCATACTTACTTAAAGTTTTCCGTTCTTTTGTATGGCTACTTAATTATTTAAAAAAAATCTTTAAAAAAACTACGTTATTATTTTGTTAATGCGAGTTTATGCATTATTTTCAATTTTGAAAGTAAAATTATTTGCAATAATTGCATGGAATT
>JBDTEF010000195.1:0-6301 GCA_039922615.1 Ginsengibacter sp. | reverse complement strand
ATCAAATTTATTCTCCGGTCATTTTTTGCAGCTACTCTTTTTACCAGGTTGGACTTTTCTAAATTGTCGACCAATCTTGTAATACTTGGTTTGTCACGAAAAGTAGCCTCACATAATTGCTGCTGACTTCTGCCATCCTCTTTCCACAAATGATACAATACACTCCATTGCTCTATGGTGATTTCAATGCCGGATTGCTTAAAGTTTTTCTGCAATCGACGGGCAATAGCCGTGCTGGCTTTGCCCGTGATGAAACTGTAAAGTTCTCCTCGTTTAAATTGGTTGTTTGACATATAGTTGTTTATGCAACTATACAAATATAGCCGTTTTTTTAATAGGACAAAAAAATATTTTTTGGGGAATTAAACAGGTTTTTTAATTCTGCAACATTCATTGCTACATGAATTCAATTTTGATGATTTTTTGTTTTAGTTGCATGGTGGGGACAGGTCGCGACCTGTCCTTTGACGAACATGAATATTAAGAGACAGGTCACGACCTGTCCCTGCATTAATAATGCGAAAATTAATATCCTTATTCGTTTTACGTAATTTAAAAATCAACTAAAGATTCAATAGTTTAGAAAACCGGTAATTTACCTCGCCATCAACAGAAATAATAAAATGACCATCGTACAATATTTAGAAAAAATCAACACCAGGTTTATAACGGGCATTAGCGCCGAACATACTTAACGCGGCGATTTACAAACTTTATTGGAAAGTTTGGTAAAGGATGTATTGGTAACCAACGAACCTGCAAGAATAGCCTGTTGTGCACCCGGTTATATTCTGACAGGAAAGGCATAGTCCCATTATTATTAACTTCAAAAAATTTTTTGCGTAAGGGAGTTTTAATTTTTTATGAACAAGAAAAAATAGAATGAGTATTGTTTAAAACGCCGAATATAAAAATTGGCTTAAAGATCTGAAGACATCCATTCTGCAAAGCCGATAAAAGCTGCTTTAGCGATAAATAGTTAATTGATTATTTTGTATTTCTATCTTGGTAGTCAGGTTATTGAAAAACAAAAGGATGCCAAACGGGGAAGTGGTTTTTTTAATCAACTGAGTAAAGATTTGAAATCGGAATTTCCTGGTTTGGGTGGATTTTCGGCCGATAATGTCAGGTACTGCAAATTATTTTACTCTTTTTATTTCAACTCTTCAATCTGCGAAAAGGTTGTTCGTAAATTAAAATTCAATGATTGGTTTTAAAAAATTTTAAGAATTTAAAACCATCGATTCTTCAGATTCAATCCTAAAATAGATATTAAACGAAGAACCTTTTCCTAACTTGCTTTCTACGGTAATATTTCCCCCGCTGGCATCAACTATTTTTTTAGCGAGATACAAACCAATACCATGGCCTTCAATATCATGATGTATCCTGCCATAAAGATCGAAAACTTTTGTGAGGTTAGTTTTTGAGATGCCAATTCCATTATCCTGTACTGATAAGATGATATTATCTGCTTCTTTCCTACTGCTGATATTTATCACAGTTGCTTTATCACTCTTAAATTTTATAGCATTGGAAATAAGATTGTATAAAATACTTCTCAGGTTGGTTTTCGAAAAAAGTATCTTGTTAACGGTTAGCTCTCTGCTAATGACAGTTCCAGTACTTTTTATTTTATCCTCAAGGCTCCATTCTACATTATCAATGATCTTATCAAGGTCAACCATTTCCATCGATTGGTTTTCAATTTTTCCAAGGCCTGCCAGGTCTGTTACAAGAGAACGGAATTTTATGATAGAAGTGTTGATGATATTTAAAATTTTATTTAAGTTCTCACCGGATAATTGAATTTCGTTCATCAAATCAATACTCTGTTCTATACTGGCCAGCGGCGATAAAAGATCATGTGAGGCAACATGTACAAAATTGTCAAGGTCTTCATTTATACGTATCAGGCGTATATTCTTTTTATCAAGTTCACTTTGCGTTTTCTTTAATTCTGTAATATCATTAAAAGTAATGATAGCGCCACTTCTCAAATTATCCGACTGTTTTATATAAGGCATTGTCATTACCTGGTACCATTTGCCATTGTTGGTTTCTATTTCTTTGGTGATAATACTTCCTTTTGATAGTACTTTTTTTAAATCTTCTGTAATGGTTTCCAGTTTGATATTTGTAGAAATATTACTTAGAGGCCTGCCTACATCCGATTCAACCAAATTGATTTGCTTGACAGCACCCGGGGAAAATTTCACTAATTTCATATCGTTATCAACAAATAGCTGCCCGTTGATATTGCTTCTGAAATAATTATTCAAATCATCATTTATCTCTTGTAGTTCCTTGTTTTTTAACTGGTAGTCTGTATTTACTGTATGCAATTCTTCGTTTACTGATTGCATTTCTTCATTGGTACTTTGCATCTCTTCATTTGCAGAAAGTAATTCTTCATTAAAGGACTGCATATTATCATTGGAACGGTTCAACTGTTCGTATGCATTATTTAATTTAGACTTAATTTCCTTTACTTCATCCTGAATATCCAGTGTGTACTTATCGAGAAATAATTTTTCATCAAATACCCTTGGGTCTTTTTGTGAAGTAATTTCCGCTTCATCATCCTTAAAAGATAACATCAGTAATCCTTGCTCCACATCCTTTATATTTAAAGGAATTACAGAAAGCGTTATCGTTATTAATTTCTTGCCGCGCTTTATTTTTATACCACTGACAGTCGCTTTTTTATTCAATTTTAAAGCTTCAGCTCTCATTGCATTAAATGCAAGAGAAAGATTACCTGGCAGCAGTTCGGTAAGATTTGAATTAAAATTCTTTTGAAGAAGATATTTTGTGGTATCCCCATATGTTTTTATGACCTGGTTGTTTTCATCTATGCAAATAATTAGCGAACTCAACTCGTCAACGAGATTTAAATTCACAGCCTCTGCCAGGCTGTCTTTCGTATTTTGGATACTTTTTTTAGGTATGCCAAAGGGTCTTTTTTCACTTACATTCACCATCTGGGGCAACGAAAATGTATCGAAATTTATGGCTCTTTTTCTTTCAAGGTTTTTGTAAATTTTAAACTTTTTATTTACGATTTCCAGTTTTTGAATTATAGGCATTGGATTTTCACTGGATCCCAGGAATAAATACCCATCCTTTTTAAGTCCAAACAACAGCATGGAGAATATTCTTTTTTGCAAAGCCGGCATCATATAAATAAGAAGGTTTCGGCAACTGATAAAATGCATATTGCAATATGGTGGATTTTTCACCAGGTCATGCTGCGCAAAAATTACCATGTTGCGTATCGAAGCATTTATTCTATAATTTTTATTTTCTTCGGTAAAAAATCTTTCGAGTCTTTCAGTAGAAACATGCTTTGAAATATCCGTCTTGAAGATTCCATTACGGGCATGTATAAGAGCAACTGTATCAATATCAGTGGCAAATATTTTGACAATAGTATCTTTCTGCCTGCCGGTTAATTGCTCTCTGATCAAAATAGCTAATGAATAGGCCTCTTCTCCTGTAGCGCACCCCGCTACCCACATCTTCAATTCTTCACCTGGCGCAATCCTCTTCAGGATATCCGGAATTACTTTTTTTTCAATAAAATCAAATGCTTCTTTATCCCTAAAAAATGAAGTAACACTTATCAGAAAATCTTTGGCAAGAAGTTCCAATTCTCCAGGATTTTCTTTCAAAAATGTATAATAATTTTCTAGTAAGACCAAATTATTATCAGCCGCTCTCCTTTTAATTCTTCTGAGAATGGTTGTTTGTTTGTAGTCAGAAAAATCAAGTGGTAATTGATTTTTAATTAAATCAAGAATTGATTTGATATTTTTTTCATCATTCCTGTCATTTATAAAAATATCACCTGAATGTTTTACATAATTTTCAATGATAGCGGGCATAGCTGCGGGTTCTACCACAAAATCAACTAATCCGGTAGCTATGGCATTGGCAGGCATACTATTAAATTCTGAAGTTTCCGGAGTGCGCGCTATTACCATTCCTCCTTCATTTTTGATAGACTTTATTCCTTCTGTACCATCGTATCCTAAACCTGAAAGAATAATAGCAATGGCTTTGCTGCCAATGTCTGCTGCAAGGGAATTAAAAAAACGGTTGATCGTTAGATTTGGCCCATGTTCCTTGTCCTTTTTAGATAAATATAGTTTTCCATTACTAATGGCCATAAATTTATCGTTAGGGATCAGGTATACCTGGTTCATTTCTACCGTCATCCCATCCTCTGCTTCCGTAACCTCTAATTTACTATGCCTGGCCAGTAGTTCAACCATCCTGCTTTTAAAGTCAGGCGATAAATGTTGCACGATTATATACGAAACACCATCCATTGGCGTATGGTCAAAAAATGAAATGATCTCTTCCAATCCTCCGGCAGAAGCGCCAATAGCAATAATATATTGTAATTCTTTGGGGGTCATTTTAATAAAATTTGCCGGCGTTAGTATTAATAAACCAAAGATCTTTGAGGAGGACGCTTTAGTAGTATATTTAATGTGGATAATTCCTCTAAAATTACATTTAATTTCTGAGAGAAAAGAACCATTTTATGTTTGATTAATTTTCAAAAAGTGAATAAAATCAGGATGGGTTTGCTGATTTTTGATAGTGATTTTTAATAACTGTATTCAGATTGATCTATTCATGGCGCTTATGCCAAATACTATACAATAATGTTTTTTATGTCCGTTTAGAAACAATACGTGAGTTGAAGAGATCACCTAACCAGGTTTTTGGCAGGCGCAATTTATTTTGAGCTTCTATATGATTTTTCTGGGTAATAGGTTGCAGAAGTCGCTCAAAACTGGTATCGTCATCACTGAATGAAGTTTCATTGATACTACCTGTCATTCTCAGATTAAGAAATTCATGGTGAAGTTTTCTTCCAGCTTCCTCTATTGTTATATGGAGAATGACTGCTGCATCATTTATTGAATTGCATTGATTAGTGAGCAAATGTATTAGTTCAGAGTCTTTAGGTGGTTGTAAGGTTATTGGCGTTATGCTGATCTTTTCCAGATAAATTGTAGTATAAAAATGAATATGTCGCAACATTATAGGGAGAAGCGCATATTGAACATTTGCAAGGGTTTGATTTTTTCTTAGATCAAGAAAGGCATTGATTAAAATTTCTTCTGCAATTACTTTGTCTTCTGTAAGATTATTAATTAAACGATACATGGCAGAGGAATATTTATCATACATATAGCTCCATACCAGGGGATTGTTTTCCTGAAGCATACTAATTATTTCAATTTCTGATATCATTTCGCACTTTACAGGCATTTAAGTTTGCTTATTTCTTGATTACGGAGCAAAGGTGAAATATTCGATCCTTCAAACTATTACATTTAAAATCGGGAATTTTGTATAAATCACAGGTCTTCGAGATTTTTATTACGGTTTTTTTTCAACATTTTATAAAAAGTAGGGGATAGGCCGGTGATTTTTTTGAATTGATGGGAGAAGTGGGAAATACTGCTGTAATGTAATTGTTCAGCGATCACCGTAATATTAAGTTCATTATACAACAACAATTCTTTAGCTTTCTCAATTTTATTATCAATAATAAATTGTTGAATGGTAGTTCCTTTAATTGCGGAAAATAAATTGGATAGATAAGTATAATCGAGATTTAATTTTTCGCTTATATAATCAGAATACTTGGCAATTGGTAACTCATTTGAATAGTGGACCATGTCAATGATCACATTTTTTATTTTTTCAATGAGAATGCTGTTATTATCATCAAGCACCTCAAGCCCGGAATTAAGAAGATTTCTTTTTAATTGATCAAGTTGATAGCTGTTTATATCTTCCCGTAGTATAACAACGCCAAGGTCCAGTGTGACATATCTCAAGCCTAATTTTTTTAATTCCTCCATTACTACCGTTTTGCAGCGCATGCTAACCATGTATTTAATGTAGAGATTCATATTGCTTTTAAAGGTATCGATGTATTTATAAATAATTACAGACCAAAATCACTTAACGCTGGCTGTGGTCCGTGTCACTTGCAACCACTCTGAGGCTGCGACAATTAGAAATGCACCACAATATTTTTATCTAATAATAATAAACCAGCTTTTAAACCGCAACCCGGTACTACCGCAGCGTAAAAAGAAAAAAGCCTTTCAAACGCAATGTCTGAAAGGCTTTTAAAATTTTACTGTGTTGTCCCACGAGGATTCGAACCTCGACAGACAGAATCAAAATCTGTTGTACTACCTTTATACTATGGGACAAAGGTTTGCAAAAGTAATGGTCACAGCAAAATATTCCAAATCATTTTCTAACT
>JBDTEF010000194.1:0-4202 GCA_039922615.1 Ginsengibacter sp. | reverse complement strand
TGGTTTCCTGTAATTATTCCATGGTTATAGAATTGAAAAAGCACAATTCCTATACCTATTATAAATAAAATCATTGCTGCAATTTTCCACCACTGATTTTTTGTTTTGACTTCAACATTGATATCTGTAGAAAGTTGCCTGGTTTGTACATCAGAGGTAGTTTCTTTATCTCCGACTAATACCGCGTGGCTTGTATTTTCATGAATAACTCTTTCTGCAACTACCGGTTCTGCCAATTGGATGTTATTGGCGGATTTGAAGAATGCGATTCCATTGTCATCTCGTTGCAACGATCCAAGGGAAGGAAAATCGATTATTTTGCCAAGGGATAAATTGTTGTTCAACGAGATACAAAATATTTTTAATTTCCTTTCTGCTGAAGCTTCGTCAATATCTTTTTTTGATGCAATGTATTTTATTAAACCAAAATCTTCCTCCTGCTTTGGCTGATTTTGAAATAGAACTTCGTTATACGGAGGAAGCATTGTTTTATTGGCAATATCAGCAGTAGCAGCTTGAGTAGCAATTTGAAAATGCCCAATCCCCGGCAAACTGCATTCCCTGGCCTGAATCAAATAAGAAGTAATAGAATCTAGCATAGAAATGTAAATTTAGAGGATTGTTGGTTGATCAACAAAAGAGGGTTAAAATCTGGGTGAAAAGATGTGTAGTTTTTAGGTATATGCATTTATATGAAAATTCAATCTCAATTTTTAAATTGAAATGAAATAATCTATTTGGTAAGGAGAATAGTAATCACTCAAAAACTATATTGAAATTCAACAAAAAAATTGTATTGTTTTTTTAATTTCATTAAAGAGAAATTGTTGCCGATTAAATATTTGATATGTTGTGAAAACTTTCTCCTGTTCCAGCGGAACATTTCGTGGGTAGAAATTAATGGGGGATTGGAGTTCGTTCCGTAGGAACGATTCGTGCCAAATAAGCTCTTTAAAAATGGATTGTTCCATCGTATTTTATCTCAAATGACGCCAAAAAAATTATTGAAATTGTACCAGTATTGAATTTACCGATACAGTTCTGTTTTAGGACTTGATGACTAACTCATTATTTCTTTTGAAGAAGCAACATACTCATGCACCGCACATCATCCACATTCACTGTTTTCAATGGTTCTGCAAAAGATAAATTAAATTCCCTCATACAATCAGCCAACAAAGATCTTGTTAGTAAAAAACGCATTGAGCCATCAGGAATTTTATAATTTCCATCAAAAAGTAGTTCTACTTTATCCTCAATACCTATATCGGAAGTCATGCGAATAAACAGCGTGCCATTGGGTTTCAATACGCGAATCATTTCTGACATCATCGCTTTGAAATTAGCAACACTTGTGGCAAAATGTAAAACGGCACTACTGATCACATGGTCAAAAGTGTTATTCTCAAAAGGTAATCCTTCAACGTTTGCTAACTGAAAAGTTTCCTTAGGAAGGTGAGCATATTTATTTTTTAGATGAAGAATGGCTTCTTCGCTGGCATCTATCCCCAAAATTTCTACTCCATTTTGAATAAACCAATGCAGGTTTCGTCCGCCGCCACATCCCGCATCTAAAATCTTGTCTGTGGCTATGTATCTATCTTTCATGATTTGATCAATCAAATAAATATCTGTCTGACCAAGTAATTCTGCGATGGTGATATTTGTATTCAAAATAATTTTTTAGTGCAAATTACCACAGAAAATAATGGATTTAAAAAAGATTCCTTCCTTCCTTGGAGGGCGGAACTTTGCAAAAACCAAGAAGGTTTATTTGAGAGCTTTTGATACAAAGTAAATTTGAAAAAAACCTTCTTGGTTTGGACGCCGTATTCTTCATGTTCCGGTATTGTAAGCCCAATTTTTGCACAGAATTGAAACTATTCTTGATTAGTTTTTTATATTGAATATCAACTTTGGGACAGAATAAATTTGGTAAGGTCACAGAAAATTCCTCCACCAGGAAAATTTAAAATTCAGCTCTTTATTACCTTTCTATTATTATCATAAACATTTAAAACCTCACTATCAAACCACCAATCACCTGGAATCCATACACAGGATAATTATTCCATTTTTCATATTTATTATTTAGCACATTGTCAAAATCAAGCCAGGCACTAAACATTTTGTTTATTTTAAATTCTGCACCTGCACTTAGATCCGTTCCACCCTTTAGGTTTTTAGAAGACTTATCTAAGAGCAAAGCTTTCGCACCTGAAAAGGCTACCAGGTCACCTTTGATAATTAGTTGTTTCATGGCATTCCAACGAATACTTCCATTCAATTTTAATGGATACAAGCCCCATGCAGCGGTATTATCTTTCAAACCCGTGTAAGTGTTTAAATCCAGGCCGGCAGTAAGCGTAAATATATCCTGGTTTATATAATTCGCATCACCATGAATCTGGAAATTTTTAAGACTGCTTTCATTGCTGATGACAAAACTTTTTCCATCAAATCCATCATTTATAAATAGGGGTAAATTCTTGTAAGTGAGGTAAGCTGCTTTGGCACTAAAATTAAAATGATCTCCCAGCGTGGCTTTGATGCCACCATAATACTGAATCTCCTTTGTGTTTTTAAAGAAAACCGGATCCTGCATATAAGGATTTTCATTACTCAATGTCCGAAAACTATTTTCAATAAACCTTCCTACCCATCCACCCTGGATGACAAAAACATTTTTCTGTAATTGCACCTCTGCATACACGTTAGGCAATACAGATAATTCATTATTATTCCACGAAGGAGTAACGCCACCATGAAAAGTGAATTGGTCACTGTAATAAACGAGTTCCGGTGCTATCTGAAATAAGTTATTTTTTATTTTAAATGAATTGGCTTTTATCTGGTAAGAATTGAAATCGCCTGACAACGCAAATTTTACCGATACGTGATCACCAAACCTTTTTTCTGCCGGCAAATTGAATATCAACGTATTTTCCTTGACAAAGTTTTCCCTGCCAAAAGAATGTAATTCCAGGTGAGGATTGTAATCTATACCAAAACTATTTGGCGCAGTGTTTCTATAACCAAATTTCACACTCACATCCTGGTAACTCCTGCTCAATTGGTCTTTTGTATAATTTGGATAAAGTGTATGATCATAACCATATTGATTATGTTGGTGATTGGCAAATCCGATCCCAAAATAGGTTTCATTCGTTTCAGAAAATATGCTTCCGATTCCTTTGATATTTGTTTCGCTAAAATCCTGGAATTTTATTTTTCCTTTCGATGAAATGTAATCTCCATATAGGTTTAACAAGCTCGTTTTACCATTACCGAAGCTGAATGCACCTGAAACAAAAGGGGTCGAAAAATTGCCAAAGCCAACCTTCAATTGATTTCTATCACCTAATAGTAATTCGGTATCTGGCTGCAATAAAAGTGGTTTGGATTCTACAGGCTGATAGGCGAAGAATAAATTTTGTGCAGGAATACTATAGGCTAATCTTGGCCTACTGGTATCCGGCGTAATTGGCGTGGCTGATAAATCAATTTTAACCGGGTTGCGCAAAGAAGGTTTGTAGGAAGATGTTATTTCAATTGTTTGTCTTCTGCTCGTATCTTTTTGGGCATTTGATTGCAAGGATAAAACGCAAAGTGAAACAATGAGCAATGAAATATTTTTAATGTTTTGTATCATGATTTCTTTTTAATAAAGAGAGGTAAAATAGGTCAGATTATTTTTTGGTAGATTCTACTTTCAAACTGGTTTGTTCTTCCTTCAAAGCGATTGACAGCTTATCTTCTGCTTCTTTTTTCAGCTCCGGAATGCCAGCATTTTCAGCCACACTTTTATAGGTAGCTTTCGCATTGAAATAATCTTTTTGTTTCAAATAAATATCGCCCAGTAATATGTAGGATTTAGCGACCCAATAATCCACACCGGCCACTTTGATCACTTCCAATGCTGCCTTTTCTGAAGCTGCCAATTGATCCTGCATGTAAAGGCAATTGGCTATTTCATACCTTGCTTCTGCACCCCAGGCAGCTTTATTTACCGCTACTACTTCTTTGAATGCAATGATTGCCTGTTCGCACTGATTATTTACCTGGTAAGACTTTGCCAGTACCAAATTGGCAATGGCTTTATCATCTGTACTGAGACCTTTTTTGGTGAGCAATTCTTTCGCTGTATTGTTAGCTTGTGTAAAATCTTTGGTTTGATAATAACTCCTTGTAAGACCGCGTAA
>JBDTEF010000193.1:0-5736 GCA_039922615.1 Ginsengibacter sp. | reverse complement strand
CTCAATTTCTGCAATGAATCACTCAATGCTTCCACGGAACCATCCACATCTGCACGAATGATCAGGTTAAGCTCTTTAAAGTTTCCTAAAGCAAGCCTTCTTCCTATTTCATCTAGTGTGATATGTTTCTTGGCACGGATACCTTGCTCACGACGTATTTGAGATCTTCTGTTAGCAGTCTCTTTTGCTTCAGATTCATCAAGGAAAACCTTAAAAGTTTCACCTGCCTGCGGCGCACCGTTCAATCCTAAAATTAATACAGGAGCTGATGGTGGAGCCTCATCTACGCGTTGATTCCGCTCATTGAACATCGCTTTTATACGACCATAATATTGACCTGATACCAATAAGTCTCCTTGTTTAAGTGTACCATTTTGGACTAAAATGGTGGCTACAAATCCGCGTCCTTTATCGAGTGAGGCTTCTACGACTGTTCCACTAGCATTTCTTGTAGGATTTGCTTTTAAGTCCAACAGGTCAGATTCTAACAGTACTTTATCTAATAATTCATCTACATTCAAACCGGATTTAGCACTTATTTCCTGGCTTTGGAATTTTCCACCCCAATCTTCTACCAATATATTCATACCGGATAGCTGTTCTTTTATTTTTTCCGGATTGGCTCCTTCTTTATCTATTTTATTCAATGCGAATACCATCGGCACACTTGCTGCCTGGGCATGAGAAATCGCCTCTTTGGTTTGCGGCATTACCGCATCATCGGCTGCAACTACAATAACTGCAATATCGGTCACTTTTGCACCCCTGGCACGCATCGCTGTAAACGCTTCGTGTCCTGGTGTATCTAAGAAAGTAATTGATCTGCCGTTCTTTACTTTTACCTCATATGCACCAATATGTTGTGTAATTCCTCCCGCTTCACCTGAGATCACATTTGCATGGCGAATGTAATCCAGCAAAGATGTTTTACCATGATCTACGTGTCCCATGATAGTAACAATAGGAGGCCGTGTAACGAGATCTTCTTCAGCATCTACCTCTTCCTCTTCATCCATATCACCCTGGTCTTCAAGGCCTATAAATTCTACTTCGAAATTAAATTCCCCAGCAACCAACTCTATCACATCTGCCTCCAATCTTTGGTTAATGGAAACCATAATTCCCAGGCTCATACATTTGCTGATAACATCTGCAAAACTTACATCCATCAAATTTGCAAATTCACTCACTGAGATAAACTCGGTCACCTGCAACTTATTATCTGTTGCTTCTCCCTGGTAACTATCCGCTGCCTCTTCTCTTCTTTGTTTGCGGTATTTCGCTTTAAGGCTTTTACCACGTCCACCGGAGCCTGCCAATTTTGCCTGGGTTTCTTTTATTTTATCCTGGATTTCCTTTTGATCTATTTCTTTTTCTTCACGTCTTACCGGTGGCGCATTTCTGTTAAATCTACCCCCTGCAGCACCACCTGTTTGTCCAGGACGATGATGAGGAGCTCCGCCACCACCTTGTGGAGGCCGCTGAAAATTGCCCGGAGGCCTCTGCTGTCCACCACCGCCTCCTACATTAGGAGTTGGTTTTCTATCTACAACAATACGTTTTCTTTTTCTTCTTTCTTCAGCTGGTTTATTACGGGGATCAGGTGTTACAGGTAATTCAATTTTACCCATGATCTTTGGCCCCTGAAGTTTCGCAGCCTTTATATTGGTAATAATAGCGGGAACATCTTTCTCTGGTTCTACAACCGGACCAGGAGTGGGAGCAACCACTACCGGTTTTACAGGAGCAGTCTCAACTTTTGGTTTCACACCCTTTACTTTTGACTTCTCAGCTATATTATCTTCTTTTTTCCGGGTATCTTTCTTAGGTCTTACAGATGAATCGATCTTACTCAGGTCAATTTTATCAATGACTTTCAACCCTTCTACTTGTGGTATTTCTGTTTTTGTAATCTCCGGCGTTTCTACCTCTTTATTTTCCGCTGCTGCATTTTCTTTTGCTGCAGGTACTTCAATTTCTGCTTTTGTTTCAACAGGAACTTTCGCCTCAACTACAGGAGCCGCTACAACATTAATTTCCGGCATTGCAGGTTCCGGCTCTTTTACCGGTTCTTTTTCCTCCACTACAGGCTCCTTTATTTCGGGTAAAGGAATAATTTCCTTTTCCATCACAGGGACAGGTACTTCTTCCGGCGGTGTTACAGGTTCTTCTTTCGGTTTAACGTGCTCTTTTTTGTTAAACGAAAGGTCCTGCTCATCTCTGCGCTTCTTTATATCAGAAGGAGCATTTTTTGGCAGGTCAATCTGTTCTGCTTTTTGTTTGGCTACTTTATCGGGCTGAAATTCTACCTGCAAAACATGATACATGTCTTCAGTAATTTTTGATGATGGTTTCAGATCATCCGTTTCAAAACCTTTGGACACAAGAAAATCTGTTAAGGTACTGGTACCTATATTAAATTCCTTGGCCGCTGCCAATAACCGTGGTGTTTTTAATTCTGTCATTAACGACTTTCCTCGCCTTCTCTTTACAAGAAAGTAATTTTTTATGTTTACAATTATATCAGAAAAACTGTTCAATTACTATTTTAAAAGAGCCCGTTTTTCCAAATTATGACGTGAATTCTTCTTTAAGAATCCTTTTTACTTCCGCAATTGTTTCCAATTCCAAATCTGTGCGACGCTCCAACTCTTCATCAGACAAGTCCAGAACGCTTTTCGCTGTATCACAGCCGATCTTTTTAAATTCATCGATCACCCATGTTTCCAGTTCATCAGAAAATTCCTCCAAATCTACATCGTATTCTTCTACTTCTCCTTCATTATCACGGAATACATCTAATTCAAGACCTGTTAGTTCGCCAGCCAATTTAATATTTACTCCACGACGACCAATCGCCAATGAAACCTGGTCTGGTTTTAAATACACTTTTGCATGTTTTGCCTCCAAATCAACTTCCATACTGGTAATTTTAGCAGGTGTGAGTGAACGCTGTATCAACAATTGAATATTATTTGTCCAGTTAATTACGTCAATATTTTCATTTTTCAACTCTCTCACAATTCCATGTATCCTGCTACCTTTCATACCTACACAAGCTCCTACAGGATCTATGCGATCATCGAAACTCTCAACTGCCACCTTTGCTCTTTCTCCCGGATCTCTTACGATCTTCTTAATTACGATAAGGCCATCAAAAATTTCAGGAACTTCTATTTCCAACAATTTTGCCAAAAATGCATTATCCGTTCTTGAAACAATAATAACTGCCTGGTTATTTTTTAATTCTACTTTTTTCAATACTGCTCTTACTGTCTCCCCTTTCTTGAAATAATCAGATGGTATCTGTTCAGATTTAGGTAGTAACATTTCGTTTCCTTCTTCATCCAACAGTAATATCTCTTTTTTCCAAACCTGGTACACTTCACCATTCACGATGTCACCTATCCTATCTTCATACTTTTTGATGAGAATATTCTTTTTCAAATCATTGATACGGCTGGCCAACGTTTGTTTACCTGCGAGGATCGCCCTGCGGCCAAATTCCTTTTGAATATCCACTTCTTCATATAATTCCTCACCGACCTGGTAATCAGGTTCTATTTTAATCGCGTCTTTGTATTCTATTTCCGTTAATGTATTATACAGATCATCATCGTCAACAATGGTGCGGCGGCGAAAGATTTCCAAATCTCCTTTTTGGTCATTTACAATTACATCAAAGTTTTCATCAGAACCGTATTTTTTCCGGATTAGCGTTTTAAATACATCCTCCATCACCTTCATTAAAGTAGGCCTGTCTATATTTTCAGCTTCTTTGAATTCCTGAAATGATTCTATTAAATTAATACTTGCCATGCTTTTATTTTAAAAAGTTACAAGCACAGTTGTGTGCTTTACCTGATTAAATAATATTGTTGATGTCTTCATAGTCATTTTTTTTCCTTTACCTGATTGTTCTTCTATAATTATGTGATCTTCATTTACCTGCGTCAGTTTTCCTTCGAAACGCGTACCATCCTCTAAAATTACTTCTACCGTTCTGCCAATATTTTTTTGGTATTGGCGAAAAAGATGAAGCGGCTTATCTACTCCCGGTGAAGATACTTCCAATGAAAAATTTCCGTCAGGGAAAAATTCCATTTCTTCAATGAATTTGTAAAGAGGTCTGTTGATACGTGTACATTTTTCAATCGTAATTCCATTATCAGCATCGAGTAAAACAGTAATTTGATTTCCAGGCACCATTTTAATTTCTACGAGAAACACTTCCGGAGAAGGTTCAATCAATTTTAATAAATGTTCTTCGATCTGTTCTAATGGTGTGGAAATACCTGTCATTCAATTTTAAACTTTTGATAATAGAATAAGGGAACGCTTCCGTTCCCTTTCACTATTCATTTTCGGTTGCAAATGTACTATTAAAATACATTATCATCCAAATTATACTTATTGACAGGGGCGGATTAACAAATTTTTGGTTATATAAAGTAGGTGTGGATTGGCTTAGATGGATAAAATAATTATTTTTGTTGCATGAACATTTTTAAGCTGGCCGCACAAATATTCTTAATATACCTTTTGTATAAATTAGTTACAGAGTTCATCATACCTGTGTACCGTTCTACAAAGAATTTTAAAAAGACATTTAATGATGTGCAGTCAAAGATGAATGAACAAATGAATAAAGAGCAGCAACAAAATACGACTCCTCCCAGACCAGAAGTCATAAGTAAAATAGAAAAAGAAGGAGATTATATAGAGTTTGAAGAACTTGACTCCAAGACAAACCCATAACGAGCGTTGAGCCTTGAGCTTTAAGCTTTGTATTATAAATTTAGATTTTCAATATAAAGTCCCTGGATTAAATGAATTGTTTGAAAACCCATCGCTTTAGCTGTCTCTACATTTTGAATTGAATCATCAATGAAAAGGGTATTTTCAGCTTTTATTTTTTCTTGGCTCAGTATCTGTTGGAAAGAGGTTACATCGGGTTTTCTCTCCCCCATTTCACAGGAATAATAAGCCCTCGAAAAATAATTATTGAAAGGTCGTTGCCTTACTTTTTTGTGATAAATTTCGTTAAAGGCTTCCAAATGAATAAAATTAGTATTGCTAAATAAAAAAAGTTGGTATTTTTTTTCAATAGATGCTATTAGCTGCAAGCTATCTTCCCGAAAATTCAGCAGCATGGCATTCCAGGCTTTTCTAATCTCTTGTGGTGATAGGGCTAATCCGGTACAATTATTTATTTCAATAAAAAAATTGTCATTACTGATGGAACCTGTTTCCAGTTTTTGAAAGAGTTTATCCGCATTGGCTTGTGAATACATTTCATCAAAATTGAAAACACCAAGTTTTCCAAATGCTTCCCTGGTAAGGTTATAATCAATATTAAGGATGACACCTCCGAGATCAAAAATGATATTTTTAAATTTTTTCATGCCCAAAGAAAAATAATTCTTTTGACTAAAGGAATTTTTCTATTTTTGCTGTCCTTAAAAAAAATTGCTGAATGGTGATTTTTAACGGGTGAATATTTAGAGTTGACCACCTGACTCATAATCAGGTAGTACACAATATTTTCTAAATATAAGGGCCTATAGCTCAGTTGGTTAGAGCACCTGACTCATAATCAGGTGGTCCCAGGTTCAAGTCCTGGTGGGCCCACAAGTAAACCGCACAACAGTGCGGTTTCTTTTTTTTATGATAGCGTCTTAAAATTCTGGTGCTCTTAGAGGTTATTTTAAAGGACTTTCATTTTTTTAGGCTATT
>JBDTEF010000192.1:0-2720 GCA_039922615.1 Ginsengibacter sp. | reverse complement strand
TTCGGTTACACAAAAACTTACGTCAGGTAAGCCAATTGTAAACCTGAAGTTTACAGGCAGAATTTCATCTTTTACACTTTCTGCTGATGCCGATGGAAGCAATGCAGAAATCAGCAATCTGGTTATTAACGGGCATCCCGGCGCAACCGTCATAGTAGTTCATGAAAACTCTACGCAACAAGTTTTTCTTTATGAAGGTAGTTTTAGTGGCGATATAAAAGGCACCATAAACTTTGTAAAAACAGGCACAAAAGAATCGCGGGAACCTGCAGACTTCCTTGCAAAAGTATCCACTGACGATTATATCATTCATGGTAGTGCACTGTTCCAAATTATGCCCGATACTGCTACTGTAATATACACGCATTATATGGTTGTGGGAGGTTACCCAAGAACATTTGATGGTCCAATAACAATTGATGAATCGCAAGTAACAGGAACATTTGTATCTTATGTACATCTTGTAGGAACATACAGAGGAACAGTAAATTGCAAAAGGACGTATTGACGTTTAATTTGGATCATGGCATACGAAACAAATTATATTTCCGTTTGTTATTTTATGCTTTCTCCACAATCGCAATCTCTTCTTCCGTTAACCTATAAAGTGCATACACCATTTGATCTATTTCATGATCTGTATTGCTGATTTGGGATTGGATTTGTAGTGCTTTATTTTTCTCCTGGTCAAAATAATGTTCCCAGTCTGCCTTTTGGGAAAGGGTGAGTTCTACTTTTTGTTTTTTAAGTTCTTGTAGAAAATCAGCATAAGATAATTGATAGTAATTCTGTAATTTTTTGGAAAGGGTTTTTAAAGAAAATTCCCTTTCTAAAGTTCGTTGGAATTTGCCTGAAATTTCCTGTAAATCTTGGTTGAGAGAAAGCATTGAATCTGCTTTTTCGATAAACGGCTGTTGGGATTCAATAGGAATGTTTTTAATGGGTAATGGATTTACATAAATAATTTTTACTTGTGCAAAAACTTTCCCAGATTCATTAATTTGTGATTCATACAAGAACCTTAAGAGCCTACTATTAAGAATACATAAGATATATTCCATTCTAAACTTTTCATTAATTAAGATCCCGTTGTGCACAGTATCCAACGAATATAATTTTTCGGTATCAATGGTACAAATTGGATATGCCCCAGTTTGTCTCAAAAGAATTTTTTTATTATTTTCAAATAGTTGCCTTTTCCTTGGTCTGTGAAGTTTTGTAATATCGTAGATGATAAATTGATTTGAATTAACTAAGCGATACCTATTAAAATCACTTCCTGTAACTATTTTTTCAGTTAGTTCAGAGGGTGTGCCCGTTAAAAATTTTTTATTGCTGCCTGTTATAATTCCCTGGCTAAAATTAATAATCTCATTAATTGGAATTGTTCCTACAGAGATTTTTTCAATGAACTTATCATTCAAAGACATTTGCATTGAAACATCTTTATTTTTTATTACATCCAAAATATTGTATGTTTCAGTGGAATAAGATTGAGTCTCAAATGATCTAATATTAGAAATATTTTTGAACTTATAATTAGAATTTATTTCTTTCTTTAATACTAAAATTATAGAATCTACAGCAGCATCTTGGAATACAACAGCATCTTTAAAATCAATGATTTCTATTATTTTCGAGTTCTCTAAAATATATTTTCTTGCTTCTATGTAATATTTATTTTTAAGAATTGTGTAAGGAGTAATAAAGCCTAAATACCCATCCATACTCAAGATTTTTAGTCCTTTCTCATAAAAAATAGGATAAAGATTAATTCTTCCGAATGCGGACTTATATTCCTTTTCCAAATAACCTTTATCGTTATCTGAAATAAATTCAGTGGGCACATACGGCGGATTCCCAATCACCACATCAAAACCTCCTCTTGCAAAAACCTGTGGAAATTCTTTTTCCCAGTCAAACGCTTTGTCACCGGCTATTGCAGGATCATCAATCAGAGAATTTCCACACTTGATATTATTATTCAAACTGTTCAGTTTCCTGTTGGGTTCTGCGGTTCTCAACCAAAGAGAGAGTTTGGCAATTTCTACAGATTCTTCATTTATATCAACGCCAAAAAGATTGTTCTCCAAGATGCTTTGTGTATGGTAACTGTAGATAATCGGCACATTGAGTAATTTGGCTTCCAGTTCATCAATATAATTGTGCTCCTTAATCAGAAAATTCAATGCTTCATTCAGAAACGCGCCCGAGCCACAGGTAGGATCTACGATCGTAATCAGGAATAACCATTTACGATAATCGTCCAGGTTTTTTAAAAGGATTTCTTTGGTTTTCTGTTGTCGCTTTTTGTCAGTAAAATAATCTTCCTCTACTATTTTAAGTTCGGTCTTCTTTTCCGCACAGAGCTTTCCAACGGTATTTTCAACAATGTATTTGGTAATATATTTTGGCGTGTAAAACACACCGTCCTTCTTTCTTTTGCTTGTCGATTTATCAATTTCCTCACCGGCTAATTGTGCCTTTATTTCATCAATTTCATTTAAAGAATTTTCAAAAATATGACCCAGGATATTCACGTCTACTTCACTGGCAAAATCATATTGAGAAAGCCGGAACGTATGCTGGTAAAGCAATTCATCATCAATTTTCACTACGTCCAAAATCTCATCTTCTTTAAACAATCCGCCATTGTAAGCAAACACATCGTGTTCCTTTCCTTTAAACCCCGTGTTTAAATAACCAAAGTATTTTTTATA
>JBDTEF010000191.1:0-4676 GCA_039922615.1 Ginsengibacter sp. | reverse complement strand
GTATTTTATTGGTTGGTGGAAGTACTTTTTTTAAAATGATTCCTTCTGATGTAATGACGATGATTTTAATTGGAGGAGCCCTTTATCTTTTGGGTGTTATTTTTTATCTCTGGGAAAAATATCCTTTTAATCATGCACTATGGCATTTCTTTGTATTGGCAGCTGCGATTTGTCATTATGTAGCTATTTTATTGGCGGTTTGATGGGTATTTAAAAAGGTGCAAAGTTAAAGTGGCAAGCCAATAAAAGAATATGGTGAATTCCAATGATGATTCATAACCCATCATTTTTCTTCAAATTGGTCATTCATCATTTTCAACCAATATTTATTTTACCAACCCTATCGATTTGGAATGTATCCGGGCCTCTGCGCTATGTTCAAAATAACAGCACGATACCCCATGCGATTGCATTTCAGTAATAATATTTTTTACGTTTTCGTAATTGGTTTTACGAATTCGTCGGATATAAACAGCAATTATTTTTTCAGGAAAATATTTCACGATCGCATTGTAAATATTTGGATCCTGTTGTGAATCATCCCCTAACAATACAAAATTCAGGTGAGGATAGGCTTCCACAATTCGCACAATTCGCATAAATTTTGTTCCGTGGTTGTTTGTGCCCGACCTCCAGAAGTCTTTCAATTTTTTTATTTGTCCTAATAAAAAAACGCCTTTGGGCAAACCATTAAATCGTGCAAACTCTACGACAAAATCATATAAATTCCATTCACTGCTTGAAACATAAAAAAATGGATTGGCATTTTTCCCTTCCTGGTTCATAGAGGCGAATGCCTGGTAATGACTTATAACTCCCTCAAAAGTCTTTCTCGTCCTGGCATTTTTAGTGAATAATGCATATAATCTTCTTCTCATTTTTTCAGAATGAGACACCAGAAATGTGTCATCTATATCAGAGATAAATCCATGTTGAGATGGAAAAGGAATGTAAAGGCTTCCGTGACCCCTTATATTTTGCGATATATATTTGGGATCTGTTAACCGTACCATTACACTGTGGCAGCCTGATTCTATCAAATCATCTCCCATAATTTCAAAAATAAAAAATCCATCATTTTCAGTGTGGGTAGTATACGTTTTCGACTGCCATTCAAGGCTTACAGTGGTGCAAGGGAAAACTTTTACCATGAATAATCTGAGAATTGAAAATGTATTGGTTACCCAGTTGTGCCTGTAGGTTTTGCGGGGCATGGGACTTACTTTTAGCACATGTCCAAACACGGTTATTTTATGATGATTGCCATAACTGTTGTAAATCTTCACAACAGGATTTCTATTCAGCCTGAATAAAAAATAAATTGATAATTTTAATCGGTTTAGTAAAGAAATATTCTTTTCTTTATGCGCCTTTCTTTTCGTTTCCATGCCTTCTTAAAAATAATATTTTTTATGCAATCTGGGTCATTAAATATTTTGTTCGTCATAAATCCTGCTTCAGGAAGTAAAAAAAGAATTGATTGGAGACCAATTATTGATAATTTTTTTAAGCCCCTCTCCCATCATACACATTTTTACATAATGAGAGGAAATGATGAATTAAGTTTGATTAAAAGAGAAATTGAAAAAATTAATCCTGACCGGGTAATAGCTGTCGGTGGTGATGGCACCATTTCATTGGTTGGCAAAATCCTTACCAATACCAAAATAACCATGGGGATATTACCTGGAGGCTCTGCAAACGGAATGGCAAAAGAATTAAATATTTCCAATAAACCGGAAGAGGCACTGAAAACAATTGTATCCAATAATTTGAAATGTTGTGATGCTATTTATATAAATGATGAAGATATTTGTTTTCATTTAAGTGACCTGGGACTCAATGCCAGGTTGATACGGTATTTTGATGAAAGTAAAATCAGGGGAATGTGGAATTATTTCAGGATGTTTGGAAAGGCCTTTATCAATAAAAAACTGATGAGAGCCTCCATACACCTGGATAATCAGGTAATAGAAACTCCCGCGTATATGATTGTAATCGCCAACGCCAGTAAATACGGTACAGGTGCAGTGATTAACCCCGGGTCGCGTGTTGGTGATGGTAAATTTGAGGTAGTTGTGGTAAAACAAATTGCATTTACTGAATTTATAAAACTTTTCTGGAGTTATAAATCCTTTGATCCCCAGAAAGTAGAAATTTTTGAAACGACAAAGGCTTCTATTTTTTTACGGAGATCAACTCCATTCCAGGTTGATGGAGAATACAAAGGAAAAGTGAAAGAAATAAAAGCAGCTATAATTCCGGGCGCGGTGAATGTGTTGGTATAGGTATTAGGTAGTAGGTAGTAGGTATTAGGTTGTAATAAATTCTGCGACGAAAACTTAAAATTCTAAAACTCCTTATAGTATTGGTATTAAATAGCAATTTTAAATATTTAAAATTAATAAAAAGATAACTGGGAATCATGAATGATTACAAACTGAATTGGTCACCCTCTAAAACCTACTACCTATTAGCAACCAAATTCCTTTCTTTTAATTATCTTAGCGCTTTATCTTTTTATGGAAATAATTCAACAAATTTTATTCGTACTCCTTGTTGCTGTTGCGGTTTTTCTTTTTGCAAAAAAGTGCAGGGAAATATATGCTAATATTCGTTTAGGAAGAGATGAGGACTTAAGCGATAATAAAGGTGAACGCTGGAGAAATGTGCTTTTATTGGCCCTGGGACAAAAGAAGATGTTCAGATATCCATTAGTTGGTATCATGCACTTCATCATTTATGCGGGTTTTATCATCATCAATATAGAAGTGTTAGAAATAGTGCTGGATGGGTTTTTGGGAACACATCGGTTGTTTGCTGATACGCTTGGAGGATTCTATACCTTTGTCATCGATTTTTTTGAAATATTGGCTTTAGGTGTGTTATTGGTTTGCGTCGTTTTTCTCATCAGGAGAAATGTAATAAAAATAAAACGATTCGTAATGCACGAATTAGATGGCTGGCCTCACACGGATGCGAATCTTATCCTTATTACGGAAATCATCCTGATGTCGTTATTTCTGACTATGAACTCGGCTGACAGGGCATTACAACTCCAGGGAAATTTACATTATGCTGATCATGGCAATTTTCTATTGTCAGGTATTTTTTCAGGTTCACTGGCAAATCTTTCTACTTCAACATTGGTTGCTATTGAACGTACGTGCTGGTGGCTTCACATAATTGGCATCTTTGCATTTCTCAATTATCTTCCTTACAGCAAGCACTTGCACATTCTGCTGGCTTTTCCAAATACATATTTTAAACCATTGGTCCCAAAAGGTGAAATGGAAAATATGCCGGCCGTAGCCAAAGAGGTTGAGTACATGTTTAAACCAGAACTGGCACCTGCTAACGGCGAGGAACAAACGCAAAAATTTGGCGCAAAAGACATTTTTGATTTAAGTTGGAAAAATTTGTTAGACGCTTATTCCTGTACTGAATGTGGCAGATGCACTGCAGCTTGTCCGGCAAATATTACCGGCAAATTATTGAATCCCCGAAAAATAATGATGGATACGCGTGACAGAGTAGAAGAAGTTCGTGTAAATATTAAAGAGAATGGGATATATAAAGAAGATGGAAAATCATTATTACACGATTATATTACAACCGAAGAACTCAGGGCGTGCACGTCATGTAATGCTTGCGTGCAGGAATGCCCTGTGAGTATCAGTCCGCTCGATATCATTTTTGAATTGCGTCGCAGCCTGGTAATGGAAGAAAGTAATGCCCCGGCAGAATGGAACAATATGTTTAGTAATATTGAAAATAATTTTGCACCCTGGAAATTTAGTCCCGAGGATAGAGCCAACTGGATGAATGATTAATAAAGAATGAGAACTATTGCCAGCATGGCTTTTAAAATGATTCAACTAAATTGAACGATCTTTCTCAATAACTATTTGGTTATATAACTTCCGATCTGATCAATATCATCAAAATTGCCGATACCTTTTGGATTGGGACCCCATTTATTTTCACCAACTACACTGTCTGTGAAAAAAAGTATCAGTAACCAAATACCTCCAATAAAAGGAATAAATGCGATAAAGTAAAACCAACCACTTTTGCCCACATCGTGAAGCCTTCTCACACTGACGGCAAGGCCGGGAATTATGATAGCAAGCAGGTACAATATGTAGACATAACCATAATGCAGATCTACCACACCATATGCAGAATCAACTTTTAAAGTAGTACCCAATAAGTTATCAATACCTACTGCAATTATTGCAAAAATAAGATTGAATAAAAAGAAATACCAGTATTCGCTTCTCCTGGCCCGTCCTTTAAAGTTTACATATTCTTTTAGAACTTTTACGTAATATTTCATGATGTTAGTTTTGGATAATTTGAAAATCCAAATTAATCTAATTTGATGAAATTTTTTCTTTTGTTTTCAGTGTTTACAGGTAATTATTTTCAAAAGAGTTATCTTCCCATTTAGCGTAAAAAACAAATCGAATGTCGTGAATTTGATTTAGCAACGCCAGGATGAAAGTGTGGAATTTATTTTTGTAGCATTTTTAAAGGTTTCTTTCAGGACGTTTTTAAAATAGTTCACGATTAATTAAAATGGAAAATCAACAGCAGAAAATAAGGATTAATTCAAAGCACGACTGGAGAGATATTCTTTACATCATCATTTTCAGGGCAAATACACGTGCAGG
>JBDTEF010000190.1:0-4234 GCA_039922615.1 Ginsengibacter sp. | reverse complement strand
CCATTTTCTTTGTTGGTGGCATTATTCTATCTGTTTATAAACATACCAAACTCAAAGAGCAATTTGTCAGTAATTACAAAGCAACCATTATTGCGGAAATCATAAAATACCTGAATCCTGAAATGGTTTATACACCTAAAAAGTTTATGTCATCAATGGATTATGATAAGAGTGGATTATACCGAAGGTCCTACGATGCTTTTACCGGTGATGATTACATGCAGGGCATATATAAAAATGTTCGGTTTTATTGTTCTGAATTGGAAACGGCTTATCAGAAAGGTAGACGAGGAATCAATAACGTACGAATCTTTAAAGGATTGTTCTTCGCACTTCCCCTAAAAATACGTTTTTCAAGCGCCACCTACATTTGGCCTGTTGATGAGGAACAATTTGGGGATGCGCTATCCGCTGAGCCTTATCAGCTACTTCCTTTGCTATCACCATCATTGTACCAATTAAAGGCGGGTATACCAAGATTTGATAACAATTTTTCAATCTATTCTACCAACGCCAATGATGCAACCAGCCTCGTAGATCCTGATTTAATGGAACACCTTGTTTCCTTCAAAAAACAAATAGAGAGAGATATTCGTCTCTCTTTCGTCAATAGTATATTATATGTATCCATTAATCTGGATGAAGAAATGTTTCAACCTTCTGCTGCAAACCCGGGTGACAAAGAAAAAATAAAAAGCTACTTTTTCAATGTGCTGTTGATTTTGAGTATTATCAATCAATTGAACCTGGGTAAATACGCCTGATGATTTTACAAAAATAAATCAGTGTACAATTTGCCACCTTTTACAATTGCGTATTCTTCTAAGTCTGTAATTCCCTCTTCCTCCAATACTTTCTCATCTATAAATGAATTACCAGTGCATTCTCCTGATGGCCTTCGTAAAATATAATAGGCCGCATCTGCTACTATCTCCGGTGTTCTGCTCATATTCACAAGCGCATCACCCCCTAATAAATTTTTAACGGCAGCTGTAGCGATTGTTGTACGTGGCCATAATGTATTTGCTGCAATATTGTATTTCTTTAATTCACCCGCAAGGCCAAGCGCAATCATACTCATATCATATTTACTCATCGTATAGGCTACATGGCTAGCAAGCCACTTTGGAGACAAATTAATTGGTGGGGAGAGATTTAAAATATGCGGATTGTTTCCTTTTTTCAAATAAGGAATACAATGTTTACTCACAAAAAAAGTTCCTTTTACATTGATGTCATGCATCAATCCATAAGCCTTAGCTTCTGTATGTTCCACAGGTGTCAACGAAATAGCAGATGCATTATTAATGAGAATATCAATGCCACCAAAGGTTTCAACTGCCTTTTCCACTGCATGTTGTATTTGTTCTTCATACCTTATATCACATTGCACAGCGAGAGCTTTTCCGCCAGCTTCTTCAATTTCATTGGCTGCGCTAAATATGGTGCCGCCTAATTTTGGGTTCTCTTCTACAGATTTGGCAACCACGACTATATTGGCACCCTCTTTCGCCAGCCTCAATGCGATTGCTTTACCGATACCACGGGAAGCGCCGGTTATAAAAACTGTTTTATTTTTGAAATGCATAATCATTACTTTTATGAATAAATATAAGTTGAAATATTGAAAGGTGAAAAGAGTATAGAAAATTCAACAATGTTTGGGATTAAAATATTAATTCCACTTAAAAAAAGATTCAATAATTTAAAACATAGTTGTGCAACAATCACTAACCAAACAGCGTTTTTACTCTCTCGATGTATTCAGAGGCGCTACCGTTTGCCTGATGATACTGGTAAATAATCCAGGTAGCTGGAGTCATATTTATACGCCACTGGAACATGCGCCGTGGCATGGAGTTACCCCTACAGATTTGGTATTTCCTTTCTTTCTTTTTGCTGTCGGGAATGCCCTTGCATTTGTAATGCCCCGCCTGGAAGTGGCGGGCCCATCGATATTCTGGAAAAAAGTGATCAAACGCACGCTGCTCATATTTTTGATCGGTTTAGCCCTTAACTGGATGCCTTTCGTAAAATGGCAGAATGGAAGCATTGTACTTAAACCATGGAGTTATGTAAATAAAGCAGGAGAACTGGCAGGAATAAGGATCTTAGGCGTTTTACAAAGGATCGCACTGGCCTACTTTTTTGCGACAGCTTTAATTTATTTATTGAAAATCAGAGGCGCATTTGTAGCTGCCTGCGTCATTCTTTTGGGTTATTGGTTTTTAACTGTCGCGGGTAATCCGGCAGATCCTTACAGCTTAACCGGCTGGTTTGGAACCAATGTAGACAAAGCCGTTTTGGGCGCGCAACACATGTACCATGGAGAAAGCCTGGACGGTCATCCTATTGCCTTTGACCCGGAAGGCCTGATGAGTTTATTCGGATCTATCGTGCAGGTAATGTTTGGTTATTTTGTGGGAGATTATATCATTAAACGCGGTAAAACAGCTGAGATGATCAATGGTTTATTTGTAGGAGGCATTGTCTTTTTATTTGCAGGATATATGTGGGATATGGTTTTCCCTTTGAATAAGAAAATATGGACTAGTTCCTACACTGTATTTACAACGGGTATGGCAATGGTCATCATCGCAACAATGATTTATCTGATTGAACTTAAAAATAAACGTGGCTGGCTGAGTAAATTTTTTGATGTATTTGGAAAAAATCCACTTTTTATATTTGTATTGTCAGGCGTTTTACCAAGGGTATTAGGATTAATAAGAATCCCATCAGGCATTGGTGCAGATGGTGATATTAATTATTTGGATCCGTTTGGTTGGTTCTACGAACACATATGCAGGCCGATTTTCCCAAATAATCTCAATAACGGGTCACTGCTTTATGCCTTATGTATGATAACTTTTTATTGGTTGATTGTATTTTGGATGGATAAGAAGAAAATTTATATAAAGGTGTAACCTGCAAGCTGCAAGCTTCAATATTTTCATGATACAACTATCTGACATTAACGTATCAAAGAGCATAGAAACAGGTGAATTAATTCGTTAACATAACCGCTTTACTGTGATTTGATACAGTAGGCTCTGCAATAATTTGTATAGGATTAATGTTGAGCTTCTTATTAATCTTCTCATAAATTAAATTTGAAGACCCAAAAAGCCGGGTTTCTTTTCTGACAATATTATCACCGGTTATTTTAATATTTGCACTTTATAAATTGAATAGAACAATTAAAGAAAGCCGCCAAACATTTATTGACACTCCTTTTGGTCAAATCAAAAACCATGAAGTTCTTTGTGAATTTTTACAAGAATTCAGCTATGATATTTTTCAATCTTCTAAAGATGTAATAACCGTAAATGAAGAAAGTGAGCTCTCTTATGATGGTCATTGGTCAAAGGACATAACATTCATTATTTGTGAAGGAAAAATTTATTTCAATATTGTGAAAAACTATCCGATAAGTAATCCATCGGTATTTTTCTCTCATTTAATTTTGAAATATGATTTAAAAAAATACTTTTCTAATCTCCAATAAAATGACCGCCCGAATTACTTTATTATGGTTTCCAACCTTTGGAAGGTTGGTAACCCTGCCACAATAACGCTGCGATAACGAGACCATATATGCACCGAGCTTACTGCTCTCGTTCTAAAAAATGCACTTTTTGCCCCGGATTAAAATCCGGCGTTACAACATCTATCGAGCCTAAGGCTCTGCATTTAAATCATGATTGGGATGTTTAAAAAAATTCCTGGTGTTTAAAAAACGATGAAAAATACGACGAATGTTGTGGAGTTGCAGATGCGTAGCATCGATCCATTTTGTAGCAACGGGTTTCAACCCGTTGAAAAATGTACCACAAATAATGAGAGCCGTAGGCTCGTCCCATATAAAAATAAAATGAAAAATAGATACACTTTAATCAGCACAAATGCTTCATCTCAAAAACTCATATTTCATTTGTTCCATCCACCACCCCCACCTCAAATATCTCCGCTTCAATTCCGAATTCATCTTTATACGCAGTTCTTATTTTTTCCAAAAAATTATCCTTTCCTTCTTCTTTCACAATATTTATCGTGCAGCCACCAAATCCGCCGCCCATCAAACGCGCGCCAATTATATCTTCATTTTTGGAAGCGTAATCTACCAGGAAATCAAGTTCTTTACAACTCACTTCATAAAGATCCCGAAGGCCTGCATGCGTCTCAAACATCAGTTTTCCAAAACCAGCAATATTATCTTGTTTTAAAAATTGTG
>JBDTEF010000189.1:0-4440 GCA_039922615.1 Ginsengibacter sp. | reverse complement strand
AATCCAATTCAAATAAAATTTGTTTAAACCATAATTCGTATGCCTGGTGGATAATGATAAAAAGCATTTCATCATGGGCCTTCTCATTTCCCTCTTTATAACTTTCGGGGTATTGAGCATCTAAAATTTTATCCAATTGAAGGTAGTCATGGTAATATACTGGTGGTTTGTCCATTTAGTTTGGTATTAATTTGTTTCAAAAATTAGATTTTGATGGCGACAAATTAAGGGAAATCGATTGATTTTTTTTAATAAAAATTGCTTTCTTATAAATGCGAAGCATTCCCTTCGTGATCTCCGTGTCTTCGTGGTTAAAGTTCTTTTATTTTGCCATGCGCGAAGTTATTTACACTTTGGGATTCTACTATCGAAAAATAATTAAATGCTAATTTACTTAATCCAATTGGGTACAACACGAAGACACGAAGCGTACCAAGATCACTAAGTTTTATTTCTTCGGAATAGAGGAAAAGAAAGTCAATTCAATCGCGTTGTATGAATGAATTCTTCCAACAAAAGTTCTCTGGAAAATTATTAAAAAATTCAAAAGTTTGTTTCGTAGGAGCTCAAAGACTTCATGAGTATTAGCCTATTCTGAAATCCACCTCATTGCTTTTTCCTGGTCTTCCAACATGAAGCCTCTCGATTTACCGGGGATTAATCTACCAAAAATATTCGTAAACTTTTTTACACCGCCCTGCTTACTTACTATGGCAATTTTATTAAACTGGGTAAAATAAACAAATCCTAAGATCGCATCTTTCATCCAGGCACCGGCACTGAAATTACTAAGTGGCGTCTCGATCACAAAAAGATAATTGATCTTACCAAATTGTTTGTAGACTTCATCTACTCTTGGGTTGACAACCTGATCATAATCACTTTGTGTTATTTTTCCTGTTGCCCGGAAGCCGGCAACTGTTTGAGGAAGACCATTTATTATTTGTATCATAAAAGATCCTTTTATAAATGAACGAAATGTTTCTAGATCCAAAGTTATTAAATTGCGACAGTACTGTACTGTGAAAGTTTTAGTATAACTAATATTTTTTTGCTTTAATCATATAATTCAGACAATTCAAATTTTGATTTTTTTTTTAATAATTTGAGTAAAGGTTTTTGTTCCATAGGAACATTTCGTCGGTAGAAATAGATGGTTAGGTGCGAGATCATTCCGCCGGAGCGTTTTGTGAAATTTTGCACATCAATCAATTGCTGCTTTATTTCAAAATCTAAAATAAGTAAGCAGATTAAATCTCAAATCTTTGTGCTGTTATTATTACGGGCGGAATGTTTATGGTGCAATTTCTTATTCATAACGTTATTTTTCTGATGTAATACAATATGCTGTCAATAAGTACATACTCCAGGGAAAATGAACTTTATAAATGAATATAGAAAAACGGTGAAGCTATTTCGGAGGAAAAGGTGAATAATACACTTTAAAAAAATTCTTTAGCACAACACGTTCCTCTGGGACGAAATACATGGATCATAAATTATCTCTACCCACGAAATGTTCCTATGGAATATGAAATATTTTTTTCCCTTCACATAAAAAGTTGTAATTAAACGTGTTTCTATTTCTTGAAATCTTTATGATAAAAGATTGTAATTCCTTTCCTTGCAAATTCCTTTTATTCTATAGTAATTGGCGATCCTGTAGTTTTCTCCAATTTATCTGATCCACCTTTATGTAATAAAATTTTAATCACCAATATCACCGCAGTCACCGCAAAAATTCCTCCAATGATCCAGTTTAATAAACTGCCGCTTGCATTCAATTTTTGAACGAGGTATTTTCCACCAAAAATAAAAATACCATTGGCCAATAATGTCCCTAATCCAATCCCAACAATATACACATTGTAAAATGAATTTTTTGGAATGAGCACTTTTTTAGAAAATAACACCGCACTCCAGCCAAACCAAAAGGGAATCTGAACAGGATTAATGGCGCTTAGCATGGTTCCTAAAAAATACCGCGGCATATTATTGTCCAATGCCACATTCTTAGCGTGGTGCGGTTGGCTTGCGGCTACAAAACTTCCAATGGCAAGCGCTATAACTATCGCAACAGTTATCCATTCCATCCATTTGAATAATTTTTTTTGTTTCGTAACCCAATGAATTCCTACAAGTGAAATTCGCACATAGATCATTTCAACTGTAAGGCAACCAAGGGAAAAATAAATGGCATTTGTAATACTTTCCTGCACGCCAATCTGCATTGCAATTACATTCAAAGTGCCAAGAGGAAGAGATCCGAGAAAACTAATTAATAAGCCCCAGAAGAAAACCTTTGCAAGCCTCATAGAATATTATTTCTGTTTTGCGATCACCTTTAAGCTTATAGAAACTTTATTGCTCAAAACAGCACTTTTTTCACCTACGCCAAAGTCGAGCCTGTTCAGGTCAAAATTGCCGGTAAATACATAATCGCCATTGACTAATTCTGCATTAAAAGGAAAGGTGATACCTCTTTTTACGCCATGAATCGTAATATTACCCGTAAAAATGTATGCTCCTTCGGAATTATTGGCCAAACTTATTTTAGTAGATGCCAGGTTGATTTCAGGGTATTTTTTTACATCAAAATATTCATCACTTCTTAAGCTTTTGTCTCGGGAAGAATTATCCGTGTCAACGGTAGTTGCAGCTATTGACACGTCCAATTTTGAAGAGGAAAGCGCCTTAGGATCAAAATTAATACTTCCTTTTAATCCTGTAAAATCACCACCTGTATTAATGCCAAAATTTCTGATCACAAAATGCACTTTGCTTCCCTGGTCTACAGGCACATAGGATTTTTGAAAAATTAGAGAGGAGCCAATTATAAAAAAAATAAAAACAAATTGCCTGATCATGATTTTTTATTTAAATGAATGAATTACAACAAAAACATAATTCCCTTTCTCAATCGACATTTATATTTTAAAAAAGTTTGATGGGAGTCATTTTTCTATTGCGCGGCAAAAATAACCTTTAATCAAATTTGTAAGTTACCTCCCGTCAAAAATCTTTGTTGTATTTTAGCTGCGTAAAACAGATGAAGATGACAGTACCTACGATGGCTGAATTAGCAGCCAGAAGTCAACAGCCGGAAATATTATTTTGGATAGGTTGTTCAGGAAGTTTTGATCAGCGCGCACAAAAAATTACTAGGGCATTTGCCACCATTTTGAATAAAGTTGGCGTCAATTATGCCGTGTTGGGCAATGAAGAAATGTGTAACGGCGATCCGGCACGACGTGCAGGAAATGAATTTTTATTCCAGATGATGGCTTACCAGAATATTCAATTATTGGATTCTTATCACATCAAAAAGATTGTGACAGCCTGCCCGCATTGTTTTAATATTCTTAAAAATGAATATCCTGCATTAGGCGGCAAATATGAAGTGGTCCATCATGCTACATTCCTGCAACAATTAATCGATGAAGGTAAAATAGTGATGAAAGAAGGTGGTGCATACAAAGGCAAAAAAATTACGTATCACGATAGCTGTTATTTGGGAAGAGCTAACAATATTTATGAAGCGCCGCGCAAAGTATTAGAAGCCTTAGATGTAGAATTGGTTGAGATGAAACGCAGCCGGAGCAATGGTTTGTGCTGTGGTGCAGGTGGCGCCCAGATATTCAAAGAAGAAGAAAAAGGAAATTCCCGCATAAGTACAGAACGCACCAAAGAAGCTATTGGCACCGGCGCTAAAATAATTGCCGCCAATTGTCCTTTTTGCATGGTGATGCTAAGTGATGGATTAAAAGCAAATGAAAAAGAAGAAGAGGTGGAAGTGTTGGATCTGGCGGAGTTGATTGCTGCGAGTATGGAGTGAGGAGGTTGTAGGTGTTAGGTTGTAGGTAGTAGGTTGAAGCAATAAAACTTTAAGCCTAAAATTTAAAACTTCTAACCTGAAACCTGAAACCTAATGCCTGATACCCCGCACCCACAACCTAATACCTACAACCCACAACCTAATAACATGTCCGAAGAAAGATCCCTCAATTTTATCGAGGAAATAATAGAAGAAGATTTAAAAAACGGTAAATATGAAAAAATATTAACCCGTTTTCCGCCGGAACCAAATGGATATTTACACATTGGCCACGCCAAAAGTATTTGCCTGAATTTCGGTCTTGCGCAAAAATTTGGTGGCAATACCAATTTACGTTTTGATGATACAAACCCGGTCACAGAAGACACGGAATATGTAGATAGCATCAAGGATGATATTCAATGGTTAGGATTTAACTGGATCAATGAATTCTATGCAAGCGACTATTTTGACACTTTGTATGAATATGCTGTAACCCTAATTAACAAAGGATTGGCGTATGTGGACGATAGCTCTTCAGAGAAGATAGCATCAGAGAAAGGAAGTCATACTGAGCCTGGAATTGAGAATGAATTTCGTAGCAGAAGCATTGATGAAAACCTCCG
>JBDTEF010000188.1:0-10721 GCA_039922615.1 Ginsengibacter sp. | reverse complement strand
TGCGAAAGCAAAGTATCTCTGTTGATAGGATTTGGCACTACTTTGTCAGGATCATTGTAATAGTCAATCACTGCACGCAATGTTTTGAACATTCCATTATGCATATAAGGCGCTGTCAGCGCTATGTTTCGCAAAGGCCCGATTTTGAATTTACCTACATCAGAGGCTAAATGGGTGAAGTCTGCCCTGCCACTATCATTCAGTTTTATACCATCAAATAATCCTATATTTCTAAACTCTACATTATTAAAATCAGGGCCAAAATGACACTTGATACATTTACCCTTATTGGAAAAAATGGTGAAGCCGCGTTTCGCTGATGCACTCAATGCATTTTCATTATCATTAATACGCCAATCGTCAAACGGGGACGGGGTTTCCATGCTATTCTCAAACTTCGCTAAGGCAATGGCAAGTGTTTTAGATGATGGAGCTTCATTAAAAATGGATTTAAAAAGGCGCACATAATTTTCGTCTGCCTGCAATCTTTTTATCGCAGAATCTATCGGCAATGCCATCTCATCAGGATTGGCAATGGGCATTAGTGCCTGCTCTTCCAAAGTAGTCGCGCGGCCATCCCAAAAAAAATGTGTTTGGGCGCTCACATTCATCGCACTTGGTGTATTACGGCGACCTTTTTTTCCAAAAGCTCCGGGACTAAAATCTACACTGTCGGCGAAGCTCAAGCCAGGTTTATGGCAACTTGCACAGCTAAATTTTTTGTTGATAGAAAGAATCGTATCAAAAAAAAGATGCTCACCCAACGTTTCTGCGGTATCAGGCATTTTAGGTGTTGGTGACGTACAGAAAAGTAGTGAGGTTAATACCATAATCACCATGCAGGTAATTGTAAGGATCCATTTCATTGTGATAGAATTTAAATTTTTAAAACAACTCCTAGCGGTATTTCTTTGCACTATATCCTGCAAAACATTTTTGAATGCAGTCAAATTTTTTCAAAAAAGAGTAAGATATTTATTGCTTCATTCGTTTAAAACGAAACGGTATAGTTCCTTCTCTACGCGCATCGCAACTATCAGAAATTAGTTCCAGCTTCATAGAATCCTGCGCATACAACACCATTTTATACATCCCAATATCGTAGGGAGCACATATCATATCATTAAGAATTATTGTATCGCCTTTTTGCTCGTAATGCCCACCTGGTATCACAACTTTTCCTCCATCTATACCATCATAGGTTCCATCAGCTTTAAAGTAGGCAATAAAATCATGGTAGGTTTTATCCTGGTCAAGCATATGATCAACCCATTTTCCCTTGATTGATGTATCTCTTTTTTCGGTACAACTTTGCAGCAGTGCTGCTACGATGAGAATGGTTAATACTTTTTTCATTTTTTTATATTTTTTAGGATTGCAAACTAAGCCAGGAAATAAAATTACCCATTTGCCCATGTTGCAAATGCTTTTGCTTTTGTTACATCTGGTGGAAATGAAGTAAAATTTAAGGTGGAATTTAGGATTTTAGCTTCTTTTACCTTAGAAAAAGAGGTTTGCCAAAGAGAATAATATAATTAAAATTGTAAGACTTCCATTTTTCACACATTCTCTTTTAATGTATTTTTAGCAGCCTCACTCGGAGAGTAACCAAAATATTTCGAAAAACTCGTGGAGAAATTTGCAGGATTTCCATAACCTACCATGTAACAAACTTCAGTTACGTTGGCAATATTTTTATTCAGTAGTTCATGCGCTCGTTGCATCCGGATAATTCGGATGAGCTCTCCCGGGCTTTGATTGATAAGCTGTTTTAATTTTCGGTGCAATTGCGTACGACTAAGGGCAATACTCATTGCAAGCTGGTCAGCGCCAAAACCTGTTTTGTCCAAATTTGTTTCTATTGCTTCACGTACTTTTTGTAAAAATGATTGTTCGATACCAGGCATTTCTTCAACTTTGGTAAGCCACAAATTGTCTTTGCCATATTTTTCCCGTAATTGGCGACGGATGGTAATGAGGTTTTGGGTAACCGCCACTAATTCTCTTTTATCAAATGGTTTGGGCAAATAAGCATCCGCGCCGGTTTCTATTCCCTGTATCCGACTCTCATTATCTGTACGCGCAGTTAGCATAATGATGGGAATATGGCTGGTCCGTGTATCTGCTTTTAAGTTACTACACAATTCGTAACCATTTTTCAGCGGCATCATCAAATCTGTAATCACCAATAATGGAATTTTTTCAAATGCAAGTTTGATGCCTTCTTCTCCATTTGCCGCGGTGAAGAGATGATAGTTTTCTGCTAACGATTGCACCATAAATTCGCGTAAGTCTTCATTATCCTCCACCAAAAGTATAATGGGTAAATCATCCTCTGCTTCTATACTTTTTGGAAATTCAGATTCAACTGCTTCGTCTTTTTCAATCTGTTTTTCAGTTGATGAAATCGGTTGGGCAGCAATGAAGGGGAGTTGCAAAACAAAACGGCTTCCTTCATTTAATTTGCTGGTTGCTGTAATGTGACCGCCTAATAATTCAGCCAGTTCCTTAGTGAGCGCGAGACCAATTCCAACGCCTTCTCCGGGCCTTGTATCCGAAGAGTCAGCCTGGTAAAAACGATCAAAAATATACGGTAGTTTATGTTCTGTAATACCGATTCCATTATCTGCTACAGTGATTGTAATTTCTTCTTCAGTTGATTTGTTGAGATATATAGTTATCACTCCATCTTGTTCTGAAAATTTGATTGCATTCGTCAACAAATTTTGAATCATTTTTTCCATCTTATCCAAATCTGCCATCAGCCAAAGCCCGGGAAGCGGTGATTTAAAATAAATATGCACATTATTTTTTTTCGCCATGGAATCAAATTGCTGAATGAAAGTTCGCAGCCATTGTACTATTTCCAATGGTTGAGTTGAGATAGTAAGTTGGCGATTTTCCAGCTTACTCAAATCCAATAGCTGGTTGATTAATTGTAATAATCTTTCACTGTTTTGTAATATAAATTGTGCATATTTCCGGGAAGATTCATCGCTGCTTTGGTGCAATAATTCTTTTGCAGGATTTATAATTAAGGTTAATGGTGTTTTAAACTCATGCGTAAGATTTACAAAGAATCTCGACTTTGCTTTGTCCATTTCTTCCAGCTTTGCTGCCTGTTTCCTCACCTCCGCCGTTCGCTCCATCACCGTTCTTTCCAGTTCTTCTGCCTGGCCGGCAATTAGTCTTGTTTTTTCCTGTTCCTGTAGAATATTGTCTTCAGACAATCTTTTATTTTCGATCAACTGGATTTCTAAACTTCGGTTATTACGAGCTACATTGATGGCGAAATAAAAAGCAAACATTAGCGGAAGTGCAAGGCTGACTATACTTACCGTAATCATAACTTCTTTTAAAGTAAAGAAATCAAACATGTTGCTTCCCACAAAAATACTTGCCAATAAGGTGATTAACAAGGCCACAGCTATTAGCCAGAGCAATTTATTTCCCTGGCGTATGGCCCGAAAAATAACATTGCCGCCATCTATAAAAACCAGGGCTGTTGCGGCATTACCAAGAATCAAAAATGTCATTGAATTAATTAGTTCATAGGGGTTGCTAAAAGTAAGATTGTAAATTAGTAACCCTACTGTCATAAGGCTTACAACTAATACCCGCTTTAATGGCATTCGTTTAAAACTTACGCAATAAAACAACAGAGCACTCATTAGAGGAATGAATGTAAGTGAATAAGCAAAAATCCAATAACTGAAATATTCCCATTGAGGATCTGTAGTTACCACGGTAGAATACCTAAATAATCCCGTAAGTGCTGTCGTTAAAACAAACAAACTATAGAATAAATAAATTTTTTTACGGGGATAAAAAATAAAAAGCAATAAATGTAACAATACCAACATCAGTTGTATGGCAGGAGATAAAAGAATAAAACCAAATGTATTTTGTAAAGAAACATATTCCTGATTCATGGTATTCATGTCTCCGATAGATACCTCAAAACCTGTCAAGTTTTTAAATGCTGGTTCAGGGTTACTGAATCGTATAGCAAGTAAATGAGAAGCGGTATCATTGAGAATGAGCGGGAATACTGTGAAGGGAGCCCTGGCTATTTTAATTGTTGATGAAGTTGTTGGTAAAGTTCCGATACTTCCGATTTTTTTTCCATCCAAATATATTTCAGAAGCGCCGTCCTGCTCTATGTGCAGGCCCCGCAAGTTTATGCCGGAGAGGCTTTCTTTTTTTATATGGATTATGAACCAGCCATTACCTTTCCAGCCACGCGGTGCATTTGTAGGGCCAAAATCAGTATAAGTTTTTTGAAAACCACTATCTGCGAATGGAGGGTTTGCCCGGTTTGAATTATCTGCGGGATGAAAATGCCATTGCGTTTTTGACAGATTAATTGTGGAATCTGAATTATTGTTTTTTAATACGAATGTTTGTCCAATAGAGTTGAATGCTAAAAATATACAGCACAATAGAAGGCGGTATTTTAATTGCATAAATAAACAGGATTTTACAACTTGGCAAAATTGCGGTATTCAAATTTAAAGAAATATAATTCGTTAGTGGGGTCGTTGGTAGATGAATTGCAAATTGCCACTTGCCTTAAACGATTCGTTGTGATTCGAACAATGGCCAGGTTGTAGATGTCTCAAATTTTTTTGTGAAAAGAACCACGGTAAGTTGACATATAATTTGATATCGGTATTTTTTAGGATAAACACTTATTCGTCTTGCAATCCCTGGCTATCTTCCAGCGCTGTTGATGATGCTCATTGCTTCGTGTGGATTCATTACAGGCAGGCTGCTTTTTTTGTAGTCCTTACTATCACGTGTAACAATAAAATCTATCTTATTCACAGTTAGTGCGCAATTATATTGAATAGCATCTTCAAAATCTTTGAAATCCGATTTCAGCGATTTTTTGATTATGGCTTCTGTCACATCGACGATTTCTGACATTTGTGATAATTCTTCCAGAAGTTTTAAAGTTTGAGTATGGGATAAAGATTGGCGTAAAATATAATAAATATTATTGTAGGAAACAGAGGATATAAAGATTTTTACTTTTCCTAAAAGGGAAACGTTGAATATTTCAGCAGCGTTTAAAGAAAATGGACCTCTATCAGCAAGAAAATCAATTATTACATTCGTATCTAAAAAAATAGTTTTCATTTTTTATGCTTTTTAGATAGCGATTTTCCTAATGCTACTTTATAATTGAAGTCTGCAGGAAGTTTTATTACACCCATTAATTTAGTAATTTTTGGAGAAATAGTATTTAAATCAGGTTCATTAGAACTGATCGACTTCAAATAATTCTCAACTAAGTTAGATAAGCTTTTCCCTTTTTTTTTGGCGTAATTTTTCGCAGAATTAATAACGTTTTCTTCAATGGTTAAAGTTAATTTTGTCGTCATAGCACGTGCTTTTTAAAAATCAAATATACGTATTACTTCTGGGATAAAATAGGTTACTCTATATCAAATATGTATTCCCAATCTCCCGCACTTTCTTTTTCCAAAACTTTTACCCTGATAATTATTATTGTCTGTCTACTAAATAATTCAGTTCAGTTACACCGGAAGTAAATTGATGGGTAGCCAAAAGTTTGAGTTTTATTTTGTCTTTGATGTCCACAAATAATGGAATGCCTTTTCCAAGAATAACCGGATTTACAAATAGCCAGAAACCATCAATTAAGTTCTGTTGCATCAATGAATGCGTTGCTGTCGGGCTGCCAAAAAGAAGGATGTCTTCACTGCCGCCATTATTGGATTGTTTTATTTCATTTAAATTATCCGAAAGGTTGTCGCTAATAATTTTTGTGTTTGTTTCCCGGTAGTTATCGGAATTCAAAGTTTTTGATAAAACAACTTTGTGAACTTTGGTATACCATTTTGAATGTTCGATGTCGTGCCTGGAAGCAGTTGGTTTATTTCCTGCTGTAGGCCAGTAATTTTCCATCATCTGAAAAGTTACCCGTCCATATAATGCAGTGTCGCATTGACTTATTCGCTTACCGACAAAATCAAAAATTTCTTCATCAACTTTTATCCAGTTCATTTCTCCGTTTGGACCTGCTACAAAACCGTCAAGTGATATGTGCATAAATGAAATTATTTTTCTCATAGGGTTCTATTTTATGATGTTGTACATGAATATCATTACAGTTTTTCAATTCTGATTACGTCAGGATATTTGTGATGCCAGGGAATTTATTGCCCGCAAAAAACCGGTATAAAATGTAAAATTGAAGATAACAAGTAAAAGCAAATTTTAAACTTCTCTGTCAGAAATATGCGGGATAGCAGACTTGTTTTTTTGCGTCCTTAAATCTGTAAAGACGATAAATAAGAAAGTAGATTAATTTATTGGCATGCATTCTTTTACTGATTAAATAAGTAGTGCCAGATTTAAGACAATTACAATGACATAATAGGTTTCGAAATGATCTTATCTTCGATTTTATAACAGGGAAATTTATTTAAAATATTTTTTATTCAATTTATTCCTCCTTGATTATCTTTAATAAATGAATACTATATTTTTCATTTTATCGTATTCCTGATTTACTGACCAGGCAAGATTTATTTGGCAATTTTATAAGGCCGGATGTTCAAAGTATTCCTGTCAAAGAAATTCACTAATGAGATTGACTTCCTTGTACAAGTTTTTTAAAATAATACCATAACGATAAAATGAGTATAATTAGTGGTACAATTGTTAACAAATCCCGCATCAGCTTATACTCAGATAAATATCATAAAACAAATATTTTCAAGAATGGGGAAATGTGTGGCAAACTAAAAAATAAGCAATTACGTGATTTGCTGATTGGCGAAAGGAATGGTGGTTAAGAATTATTAAATACAAAAAACAGGAATCCAAATTTTGCAATCAAAACTATTTTTTATTCTATAATTTAAAAATCCATGAAAAAACAATTCTTTTTTTCCAAACTTTTATTTGTTGTGATCATTTTTTCAACATGTCGTTTTGCAACAAGCTGTAATCTCCCACCAACAAATGCATCCGCAGTCATGCCTAAAGATAGCACGACAATGACTGAAAAGCCCGACTACTATAACTTTCGACCGGCCTTAGAAAAAGAATATGGCTATACACATGCAGTAAAAATCGATAATCATATTAAAATATCCGGCGCAGTAAGTATGGATGACAAAGGTGTTTTAGTTGCACCGGGTAACCTGGAGCAACAAATGAAAAATTGCTACAGTGATTTGGAAAAAATACTGGCTCACTATGGTTGCACTTTTGATGATGTGTATTCAGAAAACATTTTTACAACCGATATGGCCGGGTTTTTAAAAGTAGCAGGCAGTCGTAATAGTATCTATAAAAAACAATTTCCTACAGGAAACTGGTTGGAAGTGAAAGGATTAGCTTTGCCGGGGCAATTGATTGAGATAGATATGGAAGCCCTAAAATCAAATTGATTAGGTATTTTTTAAGGTGTAGATTTTTGCCTTTACGAACCTAAATTGAAAAAATTAAAATGGTTCGTGAAAGCATTTAAAATGTTTGTGGAGACTCGAACCATATAAGCAGATTCTGTTACAAAAATGTAGCCTGCTATGTTGGAACAGTTATCAATTCGCAGAACACTCACATGTAAACCAGCATAAAAAAGACGTTTGAAAAAGACAATTTTTATTACCGTTGCAGTTGCTGTTTTAGGACTTGCTTTTTATTATTTTAAAAATATTTACGGGTGGATGGAGTTTCGTAAAAACACAGACACGCCTGATCAATTTTTAAACAAGACTTTAAATAAAAAGGACGACTACACAAAGGACAGTTTATTAATAACAGTTGAATTAACAAACTTGTTGTTAAGACACGAGCACGCGGATTTTTTTTACAGCAAGGAGTACTTTGACGGAACTAAAATTATTGTTGACACAATATTATATAGCCCTGACTTTAATAAATTGGCAATTCTTTTTCTTACTAAAAACCCGACATCACGACAATTAATGCCAACTGAAAACCATGACTATTATTATAATGCATCAGCGTATTTAGGCATTAGACAAAAAGATACTATAAGTTTAAGTTTTTTGGGACCAGGTTTTAGCAATTCTATTGATAAAAAAGAATTATCAAAACTCGTTAGACAGACTTTTTTTAGAACCTTTGTTTCTAAAGACACTACTTTAAAATATGCAAATAAATATAATCTTAATGACATTCGCTTTTGGACAGGTAGTGAATGGAAAAAAATTGAAGAGGACAAAATAAAAAGGAAAGAGTTTGAAGAGGAAAAGATAAAGCATCCTGAAAATGTTTACGAACCGAAAAACTAATAATACAGTTGGCAATATTTAGTAGTAATTGATCGAATAGTTATCAATAAAATAAATCTACCTTGGTGTAGGTAAATCATATTCACAAAATATCTTGTAAATCAAATAAATCAACTATGATCAAATTAATCAGTGCATTTCTATTATTGGTAATTTTTGCCGGCTGCTCACCAACAGATCCTGAGAAAAAAGAAGCCGTTGAAAAATCAGACATCAAAGCCAATGATAGCCTGGCAGCTCTTTTCAGCAATTATTATGATCATAGAATGCAATTATTCCCTTTAGAAGCGACGGCCAATGGTGATAACCGTTTCAATGATTTAATGCCAGTAGATTTTACTGACAGTTACCGTCAAAAACTGCATCAATTTTTCAGCAGCTATAATGATTCGATTGCTACTTTTAACCGGGAAAATTTAAATAAAAATGACCAGCTTAGCTATGATATTTTTAAGTATGAAATGAATATGAGCCTTGAAGGATTGACGTTTCATGATAATTATACGCCAGCTAACCAGTTTTACGGTCTGCCATTGACGCTTGGACAAATGGGAAGTGGCGAAGGAAACCAGCCTTTTAAAACGATAGCTGATTATAATAACTGGCTTAAAAGAGCAGCACATTTTACTGAGTGGACAGATAGTGCTATCGTTTATTTTAAAAAAGGAATTGATTCCGGTTGGGTTTTACCAAAAGCTTTGGTGGTAAAAATGATTCCACAATTGACTGCAATGGAAACAGGAGATGCTTCTAAAAGTTTATTTTACGGCCCCATCAATAAAATACCGGTAACTTTTTCTGATAGCGATAAGAGTCATTTGAAAGGAGAATATGTAAAATTAATAAGTCAACAATTAATCCCCTCCTATAAAAAACTGGCAGATTTTCTAAAAAATGAATATTTACCCAAAGCCCGTACTACAACAGGTATCAGTGGTGTGAAAGGAGGTGATAAATATTACAATTATCTCGTTCGTTTTTGGACGACTACCAATAAAACACCCGATGAAATTTACAATACAGGACTTTCAGAAGTGAAACGAATTCACGGAATTATGGATAGTGTCAAAAATGCAGTTGGTTACAAAGGTGATCTCAATGCATTTTTTAATTATATGCGCACAGACAAAAGGTTCTTCCCTTATAAAACCCCGGAAGATGTGCTAAATGCTTTCCGTGCAATCAAAGAAAAAGTGGAACCACACCTGAAAGATTATTTTGGTATTGCACCAAAATCAAAATTTGAAATTCGCCAGACAGAAGCCTTTCGGGCAGCGAGTTCCAGCATTGAGTATAATCCCGGAACAGCGGATGGAAGCCGGCCCGGTATATTTTATATTCCTATTGTAGATGCCACTAAGTTTAATTCAACCAGTGGAATGGAAAGTACTTTTTTGCATGAATCCATACCGGGGCATCATTACCAGATGAGTCTTCAAATGGAAAATAAAAATCTCCCTGAATTCAGGAAATATAGCTGGTACGGTGCTTATGGCGAAGGTTGGGCATTGTATTGTGAAAGCATGGGAAAAGAACTGGGATTATATACTGATCCCTATCAATACATGGGCGCATTAAGTGATGACGTTCACCGCGCTATCAGGCTCGTAGTAGATGTAGCTATGCACACGAAAGGCATGACCAGGGAAGAAGCCATTAAATATTCCCTGGACAATGAACCATATACGGAAGATGCTGTCGTTGCAGAAATTGAAAGATATATGGCGATACCAGGCCAGGCTTTGAGCTACAAAATTGGCGCTTTAAAAATAAAAGAATTAAGGGATAAATACCACCAGGAATTAGGCAGTAAATTCAATATATCTGATTTTCATGATGAATATCTGAAAGATGGCTGTATGCCGCTAGAGATTGTGGAGAAGAAAATGGATAAATGGGCGGAAGGGGTTAGGGAGTAGGTTGTAGGTTGTAGGTTTTAGGTTTCAGGTTTCAGATTAAAATGGGTAGTGGGTATTTATGGATTATACATTATGCAGTAAGTTTTGAACCATTGGTCATTCCGAGTTGGAAACCTTTAAAAGGTTGACAACCCTTTTCTAAATATACGAATGGTGTCCTTTACCAAAAGCAACAAATAAAAATGGTTCTTTAAGTAAAAATTATATCCTCATTTAAAGTAAATTTTATGAAAAAATCATTATTGGTATTATCTCTTACACTTTTATATTTTTCTTCCTTTTCCCAGGAAAGGTTAAGTGCTGAAACCAAAAAATTTGTTGTCTTCAAAGATTCAATTATTGTTTTTAAAGATGCCGTGCTAATTGATGGAACAGGTACTGATTCAAGATCTCATCAATCTGTAATCATAAAAGATGGAAAAATTAATTGGATAGGCGATGATGCAAAAGCCATCATTCCTCAAGGGGCAAAAACAATTGATTTGAATGGTAAAGCACTGATGCC
>JBDTEF010000187.1:0-3369 GCA_039922615.1 Ginsengibacter sp. | reverse complement strand
CCCTGCGAAGTTTTTTCATAATAATAAACGATCGTTGGGTATTTTTTTCCTTCTATATAATTTGCCGGCAAATAAATAACGCCTTGTAAGGAGTCTCCTTTATCGGTTACATAATTCACCAGTCTTGTTCCTGAACTGAAGGTGTATTTTTCCTTATCCGGTGCATTCTTTGTTACCTGCTTTGGATTGGTCATGGTGCTGTTGCTCACAAAAAATTCGGTTGGCTTATTGAAGTCTTCTTTAGAAAAATAATAGGTATCAGCATGAAGAGTTTTATTAAAATTACCGTAAGCCATGTCATCCCAGGCCAGTCTTTTTGCACCGGGTTTTAAACCATTCTTAGCAGGTTCCAGTAAGGCAATACCTGACTTTTTCGTCCATTCGCCATAGATACCAACATACTGTGGTTTTTTCAGATCTATTCCTTTATCGTCAGGATAAATAGTATAAATGTTCTGATACCTTATTTTATCACTGCTGCCATTCTCTGTGAGGTTTGTGGCGCCAGTGCCGTCAGCATTTACCTGCCAGATATTCCAAAGATCATTGATGAGAATATATTTACTATCACTGCTCCAGCCTGCAACATCAGTAAGCGGTTTGGTAATGTTATGATCATCTTCGGTATCTACAAAAGAAGTAGGAACATTCGAAGTAATATTTTGGTTCTTTTTATTTGCCAGGTCGTAAACATAATATTGCCCATCCAGCCCATAAACGAATTTTTTTCCATCAGGAGAAGGAGAAGGCCTTGAAGAATAATTAGGCAAATAAAGATCTTTCTTAAATAATGACTTGACGCCTGTTGCCAGGTCGATCGTGTAAAGGTCGACGTAGGTTTGCCCGTTAAGCGCTCCGCTTAATTCGTAAGCAGTATCAGATACACCCACTGCAAATAATTGCTTTGGCATAATGATCAAATTGCGCATACTACTATCACTCAATTGCTTAAAATTTTTAGTTTCCGTATTGTACATCGCAGCAAAAGAAAAATTTTTGTCCGCACTTTCTGTTACCTGCTGATTGCTTTGCAGGCGGCGATCCTGCCAGTTCCAGATAACCATATCGGGTTTATCGATATCTTTTTTATCCGGCGCTTTTACGGCAGGTTTGTCTAATTTGGCAAGGGCTTTTTTCAGGTCATCAATTGATTTGATACTCGTATCGGCTTTTATTTTATCTAGGTCAGCTACTGCCGTGGTTTTGGAACTATCTTTTAGACCGGCTTTTTCCATTTCTTCTTTTACTGCCTCCAATGTATTTATTCCAAAGAATAGGGTGGCCATGTCATCTGACCAATATGGAGATCTATTGCCACTTATCGTCATTCCTTTGGGAAAATGTAAAGAATCTTTTGAAGGATTATAAGAAAACATTTCTGGTTTGCCGGAAAGATTCTTCACACCAAGCACAGTTCCTTTATCCGTTTTAAATTTTTTGTCCTTGCTCAACTTAAGCACCGCAAGTGCATCTTTATCTTCTGTCCATTTGAGAGATTTATAGGTAGCGGTATCGTTCTCAATTACACGAATCTTTTTATCCGCCATGTTCATGGTAAACAATCCTTTTTCTGCATCATTGTCTCCGGCAACTGTGTAGGCAAGGATATTTCCTTTTTTATTAAAAGCATATTCACCCAGCTTTGCAAGGCTTAATTTTTGACCGGTGCCCAATTCATAAAGCAGAAGATCAGTGCCACTATTTCCCGGCTTTGCCCCCGGAGCATTCTCTTTTACTAATTCTACGGTAAGGTAAGTTTCCGTTTTGCCATTAAAACCAAAATCTCCGGCCTTGTCAAAATCAATTTTTTTAAGGTTGGACAACTCAATGAGGTGAAGCGTCTCAAACAGTTGTTTGCCTGGTGTCTTTTTTGCTGCTTTACTTTCTTTATATTTTGGATATTCTTTAAAAGCGAACCATTTTCCATCTTCAGAAAACTCCATCGAAGGATTCATATTTCCGCCAATCGGGTATTGCTTTACAGAATCATTACTTAGATTTTTTAGAAATATTTCTCCATCACCCTCTACCGATACCATCGCATAAGACGCCCATTTACCATCAGCAGATACGGTTACGGAGTTTGACGGAATGTATCTCCAGGTCGAAACATCCTTCCAGGACATGGCTTTTGGTTCCGCTTTTTTTTCCTGGGCCTGGCTGGTAAAAGATATTGCTACGAATAAAAAGGGGAGAAATTTTTTAAGCATTGTTTTGGGTTGTTTTTACAGAATGCAATTTATAGGATAGGATTGGATTTTATTACGATATATGATGGGAGGGCTGTAAAGGAAGTAAGTGATGATTGGATTGAAGTATAAAAGGATGCAGAATTCGCATATTGTTCTGAAATACTTTTAGGCCTTATACCAAAATTAAAGAATCAGCATGCCTATCTGGTTTGAATCTATGTCAAAACCAACAACAAGATTACCCTCCATATGCACTTACCTATCTATGTCTTTTATCTCCCCACTTTCCAGCATTTTTTTAAGTTCGATCTTACTGAAACCAAACACATCTTCAGAATAAGATTTATTTTTTAGATCTTTTAATCCTGAACTGCGATCCGTTTCAAAGTCGTTTATTTTTATAAAAACAGAATCTCCCTGTACGTCTGCTACTTTGTAAAGTGTGTATTTACTGTTTTCATTTTTAATTTCAAATATATCACCGCTCCTTGGCATTAAAATAAGTTCCGCATTTCTGCTGTGTTTTTGTTGGCTGCCAATGATACCCAAAACTATAAATAAGGCGACTGCTGCAAGCCCTGAATAAACCCAGATAGGTGCTTTGGATCGGGCCTTTAAATCAGTATAAACATTTTTTAAATTTGCCGGCATTTCTTTCAACTTCAACACCTTTTTACAATGGTCACATTGGCTTACACCTGTTTTGCCAATAGGGAAAACCGGTATCCAAAATACATGGGCATATTTTTGAAACACGTGCATGTCTATGCTGCCAAATGTCCCGCAATCAGGGCAATTTTCTGCAACCTGCTCTTTACCAATTTCTTTATTCCTTGTACCGTAAATGATCATATTAATAAGTCAGTTTGTTGTTTCAAAGCACCAAAATAAAGAAATATTTTTTAAGAAATTAATGCTTTGCATTTATAATTCGTATTACGCAACCATCTTCTGTTCAACTTTGTTTTGATGTTCTCCCAAATATATAATCAAATTCTCCAAAACTTTATCGCCACATTTCCAAAGCTTGATACCAAAAGATATAGGTAGCTATTTTAATTTTATTATTTTTGAAACGTACAACTGCAATTTCCATGAAAACTTTTTTATTATCCCTGTTGGCTATCTGCCTTTATTCAAGCTCAATTGCCCAATATGTTTCTTATACTGATTCCCT